>JAFGOU010000528.1 GCA_016926315.1 Chitinispirillaceae bacterium | reverse complement strand
TGACGACAGGCTGCTCCTGGACTACGCCGGCTCGTTCTTCAGGCGGCATGAAGCGCAGGACAAGGGCACCGGCCGCCGGGAATACGGGTCCGCGACGCTGCGGCTGCCGCGCAATGTCATCAGCCTGCTGTACCGGGACGAGTGGCGGAGCGACACTCTGGATAACGGCTCCGGTCTGTATGAGGGAGGATGCTCATGGAACCTCATACCCCTTCGGCTTAATGAGAAGCTCTCCTTCATCTCACGGAGAAAATTGCAGGACGGCAGATTCTGGTCCGTTGACACCGGCTATACCATCCGGTGGGAACAGTCGCTCGACCATTCGTTTATCCCTTCATGGCAGCTTAAAGGCCTTTCATCAATTGACCGTACGATCGATTATGCCGCCGGCCGCGATGTGACCATGCTGTTGGATCTGACAAGCGACATTGATCCTAAAAAGCGAGGTTTTGCATCAAAACAGCGCTACCGCATCAGCTCTGAAATCGCCTCGTCCTTTATTCAGGTACCGGTCTTTGCCGGAAAAGGCATGGGTACGCACCTCTATGACAGCACCAGGCGGGAATATGTCCCGGGCCAGCCCGGCGACTATTTCATGCAGCAGCGCGAAGTGTATGACTCCTCCGCGAACCTCCGCGTGCGAAAATCTCTGTTCGACCTGTCCTGGTCCTATGAGCCGCCGAAAACCCTCAGCGGCATTTTGAACGATCTGGTCTGGCAGGGAACGCTCTTTCTTGAAGAACATGTTGACGCGCAGAGCAGCAAACCCTCCTCGTTTGTACCCGGATATGCCTCGCTTGCCGGCCGGAACCATCCAATTGTCAGATACGCGGATCTCTCCTACCGCCAGGAACTGCAGTGGCGGCCGCGCGCGGATACCATCGATCCAGCCAGGGTGCGGCTCGCGGTCACCCCGGCGTTCCGCAAAATCAGAGGCTATGAGGAGACCGCAATCGAATCGCGGCTGGAAATTGACCGGCCAATCGGCCGATGGACATTCGGCAGTGCCCTTAATCTGCTCGACCTCGGCCATGACGACAGCCTGACTGATGCCGCGGACTACCGCGTGTACGACCGCAGGCTTGAAGTTTCGCAGCACTACCGGCCGATAAAAACCGTGACGCTCTCGCTCCTTGAAGTATCAGGTCTTGCGCAGAAAAACCCTGGTATCGAACCCGGCAGCGCTGTTCCGCTCGACAGCTCCTTTTATTACCAGATCGCGCCGTCGCTCTCCTGGCTGCCGGGCAGCAGGGGCAGGGTCTCGGCCCAGTACACCTATTCCGTGGTCCCGCTTCAGGGCGACATCGACTTCCGCATGGCGCGGGGATTCATGGCAGGCATATCGCACCAGGCCAGTATCGCCACCGACATCAGGATGGGCGAGCGGTTTCTTATTCTGGGTTCGTATCGGGGCGACCTGCGCAAACCGCAGCAGGCAACGGATTTTGAACCTGCCAATCACCTGTTTTCCCTTGAAGTGCGCGTTTTCCTGTAATGACCCGGCGCACCGCACTTATACTCTATCTGTTGCTTGAAAAATGCTCTTTGTATTATTTTCTAAAGGCTTTTTGTAAAATATGCCGCATGGTAATCTGGGCTAGTAACTCAGTGGTAGAGTATCGCCCTTTTAAGGCGAGAGTCGAGAGTTCGAATCTCTCCTAGCTCACTTTATTTCCCTTGCCATCCGCGCCTCCTTGTCTGACCGGTCTGTTTTCCAAACGTACTTCTGCGTCCGGTACACGACCACGCACAATCCACCCAGAAACACGAATGCGGCATACGGCAGTGCCGTCTCCAGCCATCGCGTGCCCAGGAGTATGACCGCGGTATTGAGCAGAATCATGAACAGCCGCAGCTCGGTTGGTCCCACGCCCAGAAAGGTGATCTTGAACTCCCCGGTTGACGCAAACGACAGATAGGCGTTGACCACAAACCCGACCTGGATTGGCAGGAGAAGCATCATCAAAAATCGTGACGGTCCGTCAAGAAGCAACGCATACCCGATAATGGCGCAGCACGTGAACACGTAGTCGAGAAAATGGTCCATATGATAGCCCCACTTGGGTATGCCGGTGTCGCGGTACCGTCCGAGGCTGCCGTCAAACGAATCCGTGAACCACTGCAGCACCTGCATGGCTGACGCGCCGCACAGCCAGCGCAGGTCTGCCCGGGCAAGCCACCCGAACGCAACCAGGCCCGCGCTCCAGAGTATGGTCATGAGCGTCAGATGATACCCTTGTATCCAGCAAGGGAAATGCGGCGTGAGCGCGTCGATGAATCTGCGCTCGGCTTTTGCGAGCGGCGATTTCAAGGGGACCTTTTTATCGCCGGAAAAAGAGGTAGCCAAAGAATGCTCCTCAAGGTTGTATACGTTATTACACTATTACCAGGCCCAGATAGTGTATCATCGGCTCAAAATCACGATCATTATGTAGAAGAGGAATTTTGTTTTCGATACAAAATGTTCCGATTATCATATCAATCGTTTTTCTAACAGTGATTCCCCGGCTCCGCAAAAACCTGTAATTATCAGCCGCTTTCAAAGCAATCTCTCTGCCGGCCAAATCGAAACATTCAAGACATGAAATGATTTCATATGCTGCGTCTATCTGCCTTTTTGTTGTAAATCCCATCATGATTTCGGCAACGATCAAATCGCCAGTCGCAACCCGATCGCTCTCCAGACGGCGATCCAGAGTCCTCGTGCCCTGCGTCTCAACGCCTCTGAAATAATCAACCCATATTGATGTGTCAACGAGTATCATCAGTCTCTTCGCATACTTTCAAGATCACCCTGCCATTTGAGCTTACCCTTGAATTGCTTAATGAATGACTGCGATTTAACCTGAATCAATAGACGGAGTGCGGATTCAATCGTTTCTTTTTTTGTTTTTAATCCGGATAGCCTTTTTGCCTGATTCATCAGAGTATCGCTTATTACAATGTTTGTTCTCATTCTTTCCTCCCGTGTGTATGATATAGTTAAATATACACATCAACGCTCCAAAGTTCAACGGCTTTCTCCCCTGCTTCCCGAGATATCCTTTCCTCATATTCCTGAACCATCTCTGCCTTTTTCTAAAACATGAATCCCGCCATATTCATGAGCTATTTTCTCAATCATCTTTGCCATTGAATCATCTGGTACCATGGACATCCAACACTTTTCACAGCTCTGGACCTCCCCGTTTCTCTCCGACGTCAAGGGTTGGGCAACCAGGGTACCGCATCATACCCTCGTCTCCGGCCTTGCCGGATCCTCCGACGCGCTCGTGATCAGCGACCTGTTTGCCTCAACCAACAAGCCGCTGTTCGTGCTCGTGGAGAACGGGAAAAAGGCCGAGACCCTTGCCGACGAGTGCGCAACGTTTCTTGGCGACGACGCGGTCATGGTGTTCCCTTCGCGCGACGCGGTCCCGTACAACATGAAATCGCCTTTCGGCCCGACCGTCGAATCCCGGTTCCGCGTCCTCGCAAGCCTCCTTGCCGGAAACATCAAGGTCTATATTGCGCCGCACGCCACCCTGCTGCAGAAGATCGTGCCGCAGAAAGCGCTTTTCAACCGGATCATCCGGCTCAAATCCGGCGACGAAGTATCGTTCGAGACGTTGAGCCACTGGCTCGTGGAAATAGGATTCAGGCGGGAAACGGCGACAACCAATATCGGGACCTTCAGCATCCGCGGCGGCATTGTCGATATCTACCCGTTTCTTGTGGAAAACCCGGTGCGCGTCGAATACTGGGGCGACACCATCGAGTCCATACGCGAATTCGACGTGTTCGGCCAGAAGTCTCTTGCCGTGCGGACAACCGCGGACATCTTCCCCATGCGGGAGTTCTGCCTGTCCGACCAGGCCCTGGTCTCGGCCGTGGAAACAATGGCCGCGTCAGCGCAATCGCTCGGGTCTGACGAATTTGCCGCGCGCCGGTTCGAACACCAGTGGAAGGCAATGGCGGACCTTGAAGGGATCGAATGGTTCCTACACTGGTTCGATCTCCCGTCCGCATCGATCCTCGATTACCTGCATCCGCAGACCCTTGTGGTCTGGAACGACCTCATCGGCCCTTCGCGGCGCTGCGATGAAACGCGGCAGAATTACGAACGCCACTACTCCCGCGTCCAGAGCGCGCAGGCGCCGTTCGTCTCAAAGCCGCACCAGCTCCTGCACAAGGAGGCGGACGTCATCGGCTGCCTCGACTGTTTTACCACGCTCTATTTCGACACCGTGGAAGCGCCGCCGGACTGCGCGTCGCTCAGCTTCGATTTCACTGAGCAGCCGCACCTGCCGCGCGAAATTGCCAGTATTTCCGACACCCTGTCCGCGTTTCACCGCGACGGCCTGCGCTGCGTGGTACTTTCGCCCAACCAGGGCCATGCCGAGCGCCTGCAGGAGCTCATCGGCGATACCTGCCCGTTCGCCGAAATAGCGCTCGGGTTTCTCGGCCGGGGGTTTTCAAGCAGGGAGGCGGGATGCCTGCTCTTCTCGGAAAACCAGATCATGGGCCGGACCGAGCGGTCGATCAAAATCAAAAAGAGAAAAAGCGGCATTCCCATCACCGGGTATGACGCGCTCTCCCCCGGCGATTTCGTTGTCCACGAAGACCACGGCATCGCGAAATTCCTCGGCGTGGAGCGGGTGCAGGCCGCGGGTATCCATACCGACTGCATGGTGCTGCTCTTTTCCGGCAGCGCGCGTGTGTACGTGCCGATCCAGGACTTTCACAAGGTCCAGAAATACGTGGGCGCGGACACGGTCGCTCCGGCACTCTCGACCATCGGCACCTCGTCCTGGGAGCGGCTCAAGGCAAAAACGCGCGAATCACTCAAAGATATGGCCGGCGAACTTATAGCGCTCTATGCCAAGCGGCAGTTCCTCGAGGGGATCGCCTTTGCTTCTGATACGCTCTGGCAGAAGGAGTTCGAGGACGCGTTCGTATACGAGGAGACGCCCGACCAAGAGCGCGCCATCAAGGAGGTCAAAGCCGACATGGAGGCGAAAAAGCCCATGGACCGGCTCGTGTGCGGCGACGTTGGGTTCGGCAAGACCGAAGTTGCCATGCGCGCGGCGTTCAAGGCGGTCATGTCCGGGTACCAGGCAGCCCTGCTCGCGCCCACCACCATCCTGGCTGCCCAGCACTATGCCACGTTCTGCGAGCGCATGGCCTCGTTCCCGGTGCGCATCGCCCACCTGAGCAGGTTTATTCGCGCCAGGGACCAGAAAACCACGATCGCGAAACTGGCAACCGGCGAGGTCGATATCGTCATCGGCACCCACCGCCTCCTGTCAAAAGATGTGGTCTTTAAAAACCTGGGCCTGCTCGTGATTGACGAGGAGCAGCGGTTCGGCGTGCGGCACAAGGAGAAGCTCAAGCAGTTCAGGCACACCATTGACGTGCTGTCGCTCACGGCCACGCCCATCCCCCGCACCCTGCACATGTCGCTCGTGGGCGCGCGCGACCTCTCCATCATCGCCACGCCCCCGCGCAACCGGCTGCCCATCGAGACCCGGGTCAGCGAGTCGCACGACGATCTTATCCTGTCCGCCATCGAAAACGAGATCGAGCGCGGCGGCCAGGTATACTTTGTCCATAACCGGATCAAAAACCTCGATATGCTGCGCGACAAGATCGTGCGCCTGGTCCCCGCCGCCAGGGTCATCACGGCCCACGGCCAGATGCACGAGCGCGAGCTCGAGACCGTGATGAAGGAGTTCATTGCCGGACGGTTCGACGTGCTGCTCTCCACCGTGATCATCGAGAACGGGCTCGATATCCCTAACGTCAATACCATCATCGTGAACCGCGCCAACGCCATGGGGCTTTCGCAGCTCTACCAGCTCAGGGGCCGCGTGGGACGCTCGGCCGAACAGGCCTACACCTATCTTCTGACCCCGCCCGTTCGCGAAGTGGCCGAGGAGTCGCTCCTGCGGCTGCGCGCGCTCGAACAGTACACCGAGCTCGGCAGCGGGTTCCAGATCGCCATGCGCGACCTGGAGATCCGTGGCGCGGGCAACCTGCTCGGCACCAGGCAGCACGGGTTCATCGCCGCGATCGGGTTCGAGCTCTACTGCAGGCTGCTCCAGGACGCGGTGCGCGAGCTCAAGGGCGAAGCGCCGCCGCCCGCGCCTATCGAGGTGAAGCTTGACATTCCGCTCGAAGCGTACGTGCCCACCGACTACATTGCGGACGGCCCCAGCCGCATCGAGATCTACCAGGAGCTTTCGGCCGTTGCCACGACCGACGCGCTTACCGACCTTGAAAAAAGCCTGGCCGACCGGTTCGGCCCACTGCCCCGAAGCGTGCGCTCGCTTTTGCTCCTGGTGCGTATAAAACTGGCCGCGCGCTGCCTTGGCGCACACCGGGTCAGCATTGGCGACCGGGCCGAACTCGGCATCACCTTTGAAGGAGACGCCGAAAAAGTACGCGACCGGATCATGGCGTTCATGCAGTCATGCAATCGCCAAGTCGAGGTGAACGCGAACGAACAGGCGACCGTGCTGAAAATCAGGCTTGCGTCAACAGAAAAAATTGAGCAGGCGCAGGAGGCGCTGGGGGTGCTGGAGCAGGGGATAGCAGTAAAAAAATGATGTGAAAATCATTATGGAGGGGAACGACCAGGCTGTCTCAAAAGTCATTTGGAAATCTGGGCGCCTGCCTCCTGCCTGCCGTTCTTTGTACCTGCCTGCGCTGCCGCTTCGGCAGGCAGGTCGGCACCGGTTCTCCTCCAGGCTACCCTCCGGTCGGTCTGTCCCGCACTGCGGCACATTTGTGCCTGGTGCGCGACAGACTAATGGCTTCTCTCTGTTCAGCCATTACCTTCCGTCG
>JAFGOU010000527.1 GCA_016926315.1 Chitinispirillaceae bacterium | reverse complement strand
GTTCACCTACCAGAGCCTTTCCCAGTCGCGCTTCGACGACTTCAAACGCGCGGTCGATCTGCTCAAGGACACGGCCGTCGATTCCACCAAGCGCCGCGTCCCCCTCCCCGGCGAAAAACCGTCCTGGGCGGCAGGGGAGTTGGAGGAGCTGAAAAAGATCGTGGCGCGCATGGACACCTTGCTTACCAGGGAGAGCAGGCGCGCGCTTTCAGGCAACAAAGATGAAATAAAAAAATACCTGCGCGAAGCGTTCATCATACGGCATTTCGGGCAGGATACGGAGACCTACTACCGGTTCAAGATTACCGACGATTTGCAGCTCAGGTCGGCAATCAATTTCCTGACGCACCGGGATGCCTACGCGGCGCTGCTCAAACCGCGCGCGGGCAAGGAGCAAAAACGTGAAAAAACGAAAAAGTAACCGGATACATTCATAAAAGGAGAAGGCGGAACGGCATATGATCAGCAAAATGCGCACCATGGCGCCCGTTATCATGCTTGTAATTCTTGTCGCATTCGTTATCGGGACCATTTTTTTCGACTGGGGTATGAACCTCGGCAGCCAGCAGTCGAGCATGCTCCCGGCGGGAAAGATCGACGGCAAGGAAATCCCGCTGCCGGCATTTGACCAGGAGGTCAATCTCGAACGGCAGAAGCTCGAGCAGTCGAGCCAGACCCACGACCCTTACCAATACCATATGGTGCCCTACCAGGTCTGGGAACGAAAGGTCAACGAGCTGCTCATGGGAAGATTTTTCCGCAGAGTGCGCTTGTACGCTTCGGCTGACGAAATCTATAACTACATCAAGAACAACCCCGTGCCGGGGATCGACACCGTTTCCGCTTTTTTGACAAATGGGATCTTCGACACCGCCAAGTATATCGCCTTTCTCAATGATCCGCGCACCTACGAATATAACCCCGGGTTCAAGGAGCTCGAGCGCTACGCCCGAGAGATGATCCTGCCGGCCTCAAAGCTGGAAATGCTGCTATCCGCGACGCTCATACCCATGAGAGCGGAGATCGAATACCAGTATAAACAGCAGCACGACCGGGCCGTGTTCGAGTACGCTTCGGTCCGGCCTGAAGCATTCGCCGTCGACAGCGCGGCCGTCACCGATGCCATGATGAAAGCCTGTTATGCCGCCAACCGCGACACCTTTTACAGCGAAGAACAGGCCTCGCTGTATACCGTGACGATAGCCAAAACGCCGACCGCTCATGACGAACAGGTATATTCTCATGAGTTAAGAGAGCTCAAGGAACGGATCATGGCGCTGCACGATACCGCCAGGGCCGCGATGTTTGCCGAAGAGGCGCGGATTCTTTCCGACGACGAGGGAAGCGCGCAGAACGGCGGGGAGCTTGGGACTTTCAAGAAAGGTTCAATGGCGCCGGAGTTTGAAGCAGTCGCGTTTTCCATGCCCGTCGGCGCGGTTTCCGATCCTGTAAAAACCAGGTTCGGTTACCACCTGATCTATGTCGCAAAACGGGAAAAAACCGGGAAGGAAGAACAGGTCACGGCAAGCCATATCCTGCGGAAAATCGTCCCTACCATGGAGACGCTGGACGAGATCTCCGTTCGTATCGACACCCTGCGGTCCCGCATCCTTGATGGGGGTTTCGTGAAAGCTGCATCCGAAGCGGCTGCCGCCGACAGCTCTGTCAGGTTTGACTCAACCGGAATGTTCAAGAAGGGCGGATTGGTTCCGGGCCTCGGGTTTGTTTCCGGGGTTGGAAGATTTACCTTTGGCGGTGATAAGGAGACGGTTTCGGAACGGCTCGAAAACAATGACGGATTCTATCTCGTAGCGGTAAAAAAGCGCATTCCCAAAGGCATCGCTCCTTTCGACGTGGTAAAGCCGCGCATAGTAAAGAAACTCACGGATTCCCTTCGCACGAAGTCGATGAAAGCCTTTGCAGAAGAATGGAGCGCCTCTCTCGACGAACAGGCGCCTCTGGCGACGCTGGGAAAACAGGACACGGTCCGGATCAGCTCCGGCGTGACCGATACCGTCACTCCGGTCGGCTACGTTCCGGGCATCGGACAGGCTTCAACCGTAGCTGCGGTCGCCTTCGCCCTGCCGGTAGGCAAACGCTCCAAACTCTTTGAAGCAGGCGGCACCTTTTATCTGGTACGACCGCTCTGGAAAAGCCCCGATGAGCCGCTTCCCATGGAATCGAATGAAGTTTCCATGATCGCCGGACAGTATATCAACCAGGCAAAACAACGCGTGTATATGGACTGGTATAACGACTACAAGCGAAAATCAAAAGTGGAATCGAACATCAATAAAATTTATCTGGATTGACCGCAGGGATTTCGGCTTTTTCCTTAATAATTAACGGCTGCTATTTGAAATAGGCAACACCGGATTCGAACAACTGCTGATCTTTCACCCCGGTGATATTTTTTGCGACGTTTTCCCCTTTGCGCTCCGAATGGCCCATTTTACCGAGAACCCTGCCATCCGGGCTGGTAATACCCTCGATGGCGAAGTAGGAGCCGTTCGGATTGCCGCTCATGTCGGTGGAGAAAAGTCCGTCCTGGTTGACGTACCGGGTGGCGACCTGGCCACTGTCGAAAAGCGAGCGGATAAGAGGTTCCGGGGCGATGAACCGGCCTTCGCCGTGGGAGATCGGGACCGCATGAAGATCGCCGGGGTCGGATTTAATGAACCAGGGCGACTTTACCGAGGTTACTTTTGTATATGCCATGCGCGAAATATGGCGGCCGATGGAATTGAAGGTGAGTGTCGGGCTTTCAGGTCCGATGGTTCTGATCTCTCCCCAGGGGACGAGCCCGAGCTTGATGAGCGCCTGGAACCCGTTACAGATGCCGAGAATGAGGCCGTGCCGTCTGTTCAGAAAATCCTCGACCGCTTCCTGCAGGTGGGGGTTGCGAAAAAATGCCGCAATGAACTTGCCCGATCCGTCGGGCTCGTCACCAGCGCTGAAACCGCCCGGGATCATGAGGATCTGGGAGTTACGTATCAGCTGCATCATGGTTGCGATCGAACCGTCAATATCGGCCGGGGTGATGTTTCGCAGCACTGAGATATGCGGTTCAGCGCCCGCTTTTTCAAACGCGCGCGCGGAATCGTATTCGCAGTTGGTACCGGGAAAGACCGGGATCAGAACGCGCGGTTTCCCTACCCGCGCCCTGACCCGTTTAAGGTTGCGCTGCGCATGGAGGGGCATGTCGCTGGTTATAGGCGAAAGGGGCGGTTGTTGCGGAAAGACCTTGTCGAGCGGCTGCTCCCATGCGTGTTCGAGCGTTTCGATGGGCAGGGTCACCGTGCCGGTTCTGATTTCCGGGTCGGCAATGGTGCGACCGAGTAGGGTTGCCGGTATGCCGGCAAACAGGTCGGCGGGGTCGGCGCTCTCATGCAGTTCTGCAATAATGGAGCCGATATCTGGATTGAACAGGAGCGAAAGGTCGAAGGACGGGGCAAAGGAGAACCCGATTCTGTTGCCGAAGCTCATTTTGGCGATAGCCTCGGCAATCCCGCCGTTTCGCACCGTGTGCGCTGAAACGACCGCTCCGCCGGCGATCGCGCGATGAAGTGAGCTGTAGATTTCGTCAATAACCGGGAAGTCAGGCATTTCCGCCTGGTTGCGGGTCACGGAGAGAAGGAGGACGTCCCGTCCCGCTTTCTTAAACTCCGGTGAGATCACGTTTGTTACGTCGACGGGCGCGAGTGCGAACGCCACGAGTGTCGGCGGCACCGAAATTTCCTCGAAGGTGCCGGACATGCTGTCTTTTCCGCCGATGGCGGCAATGCCGAGTTTTTTCTGCGCATACAGGGAGCCCAGCAGCGCCGAAAAGGGTTTTCCCCATTTCGTGCGGTCGTTGCCGAGTTTTTCAAAGTATTCCTGCAGGGTGAGCCTGATCGCATGGTGATCGCCGCCGCCGGCGACGATTTTTGCGACGGCGTCGATAACGGCGTAGAGCGCGCCATGAAACGGACTCCAGAGCGCAAGCCGAGGAAGGTATCCCCAGCTCATGGCGGTTCCTGTGGTGGTTTCACCATGGAGAACCGGCAGTTTCGCCACCATGCACTCAACGGGGGTTGCCTGGTATTTCCCGCCGAAAGGCAGGAGCACCGAGGAGGCGCCGATCGTCGAATCGAACCGTTCGACAAGGCCCCGCTGGCAGCACACATCGAGGCTGGAGAGCATGGCGTTCCATGCCGCGGCAGGGTTGTTTGCCGCGTGGTGCCGCAGGGGAAGGGTGGCGGCGAAATAGGAGGCGGCATGCGGCGGGGTCACGGTAATGGCGCACTCCTGCTCAACGCCGTTGGTGTCGATGAAGTCGCGGCTCAGGTCAACGATTGTTTTACCGCGCCATTTCATGCGCAGCCGCCGCGAGCCGGTAACCTGCGCTACTGCCGCCATTTCAAGGTTTTCCAGCGCCACCGCTTCGCCGAAGGCATTCAGGTCGGCCGGATGGATCACCACGGCCATGCGCTCCTGTGATTCCGATATGGCAAGTTCGGTGCCGTCGAGTCCTTCGTATTTTTTCGGCACGGCGTCGAGGTCGATGTCGAGCCCGGGCGCGAGTTCGCCGATGGCGACCGAAACGCCGCCGGCGCCGAAATCGTTGCAGCGCTTTATCATGCGCGCAACGGCGTTGTCGCGGAACAGCCGCTGGATTTTCCGTTCGGTCGGCGCATTGCCTTTCTGTACCTCCGCGCAGCAGGTGACGATCGAATGTTCGGTATGCTCCTTGGAGGAACCGGTAGCGCCGCCGCACCCGTCGCGGCCGGTCCGGCCGCCCACGAGAAGGACGATATCGCCGGGTTCCGGGACGGCGCGTCGTACGTTTGCGGCAGGCGCCGCGCCGACGACCGCTCCGATCTCCATGCGTTTGGCGATAAATCCTTCGTCATACACTTCCGAGACCATGCCGGTGGCGAGTCCGATCTGGTTGCCGTAGGAGCTGTATCCTTGGGCCGCGAGGGTGGTGATTTTGCGCTGCGGAAGTTTGCCGGGGAGCGTTTCCGCCACCAAGCGCCGCGGATCGCCTGATCCGGTCACCCGCATGGCGTGAAAAACATAGGAGCGGCCGGACAGCGGATCGCGGATTGCGCCGCCGAGGCAGGTAGCCGCGCCGCCAAAAGGTTCGATTTCGGTAGGATGGTTGTGGGTCTCGTTCTTGAACATGACGAGCCATGGCTCTTTCCTGCCTTCAATGACCGCGGGTATCACGATACTGCATGCGTTGATCTCATCGGATGCGTCGAGGTTGTCAAGCATCCCGCTTTTTCGCAGTTCCTTCATGCCGATGGTCGCGATGTCCATGAGACACATCGCTTTCGGTTCCCTGCCATCGTAGACATAGGCGCGTGACTGGCGGTACGATGCGAACGCCTCCTCGATGGGCGAGGTGAAGGGGGAAGGTTCGATCGAAACCTCCTTGATTTTTGTCAGGAAGGTGGTATGGCGGCAGTGGTCGGACCAGTAGGTATCGAGCATCCTGACTTCGGTGAGCGTCGGATCGCGTTGTTCGGTTTCGCGGAAATAAGTTTGACAAAAAGCGAGGTCGTCGAGCCGCATGGCGAGCCCGAGGTGTAAGCGGGTCTGTTCAAGTTGTTTTGCGGTCATGCCGCAGAAGCCGTTAAGGATTGGCACGTCGGGCGGATTGTCGAGCTGCAGCGCGAGAGTGGACGGTTTTTCGAGGACGGCTTCGCGGGAATCGACCGGGTTGATGCAGTATTTTTTTATTGCCTCCAAGTCGCTGGCATTTACCGCTCCCTGCAGGACAATGACCCGGGCGGCTGCAACCGCCGGCCTCCTCCCGTGAGTGATGATCTGGATGCACTGGGCTGCCGAATCGGCGCGCTGGTCATACTGGCCCGGGAGATATTCAACGGCG
Organism: Chitinispirillaceae bacterium; assembly: GCA_016926315.1. The sequence goes on along the minus strand of JAFGOU010000527.1, from coordinate 5,080 downwards.
AATGCCGTTTCGTCCGCAGCAAGTGGCAACGACTCGTCGTACACCGAGTCGAGGGGCGGTTCAGCGAAAACGATTTCACGGGCGGTCCTGTATTCGTCGCGGGTAATCCCCTCGAGGTCGTACCGGTTGATGAGCCGTACGCTGGAGAGTCCCTGTATGCCCAGATTTTCCCGGAGGTCGGCAAGGAGGGCCAGGGCGCTGATATCGAGCCCCTTTTTCTTTTCAACGAAAAGGCGATGTACCCCTGCCATAGACGATCGCGTATCCTTTCTGATGGTCCTGTGCCGGCAACGCCGGAAGACATAATAAAATACCTTTTTTTCAGCATCGGCGCGCGGGTTTTCAAGACTTCGCTTGAAAACCCGCGCGCCGATGGCGCGACACTTTCGTGCCATGGCCCGGTATTTGCCACATTGTCAACATATGGTCCCGTAAAGAGGACACCCTTCCCTGATCCGGGACCACGGGGCTGCGCGTGACCGGTTTTTGGGGAAAAAAAGGAGGTTCACGGTCGGCACGTTATTCGCAGTTAAAGCCCGCGTCGTTCCCCAACCAGAAGAAGGTGGCATCGGTGAATGAAAAAGAGGAGCGTGAGCGTCCGTCCGCATGACGCTTTCAGTTTCGGGCGATTGTCTGAAAAAAGGTCTGTTCCTCTTCCGAAATGGTGAGAGACAATCGCTTTTCTTTTTCCGCCGGGTTTTCAGAGCCCGCGCATGCGAAGGGAATCTTTTGCCGCGTTGATCCGGGCGGAGAGCGCGACTGACGAGAGCGACAGCGTGTAGTCGAACCGTTTGTCCTGCGCGCTTATGGCAATGGCGAAAACAGCGGTTGTTTTTGGAAAGTTCCAACGCGCGTATGACTGTGTCATGATGCGCTGATAGAAGTCATAGGGGTGATACCGCAGGTTCCACCGCTCACGTTTGACGTACGCGTCAAGATTGACGAAACTTTTCGCCGGGTCCAGCCCCTTGAAGACGGGCTCTTTTTTGCCGTATTTTTTCCGGAGCAGGTCGTAGAGGTCGCGGCAGAAGACCAGGGTACGCGACCGGATCGCGTTATAGTATTCATTCACGCTTCGATAAACGTTATAATTGAAATCGTAGGTTTTAAGGTCCTCAAAGTTGAATCGCACGGTTGCCTGGAAAAATTTGTTGTCCTGGAAATAGTACGTGGCTGATGCGGGATAACCGGCGATAGCTCCGGACGAGCGGAAAGCGGAGATGGCAAGCCCTTCCGGAAAACCGGCTGCAGAGGCCTGATCCGGCTGCCAGTTCGCGGTGGCGATTGCCTGTCGTACCACATCGGGGGAGGCACCCCATGGCGCATTGTTGAATCCGTCCGGTGACTGCTGCGCCAGAGGCGTTGCCAGCAGGAATGTCGTAACGAGGAGAATGCCGGCGATCATGATCGTATTGTACAATGAAAATGATACGGTCTGCAAGAAGAGCGGGCGCCCTACCTGATGGAGCCGAAAATACGGCCGTTTTTCAGATCGAGTTCGACAGTGCCGGTCAGCGGCCTGGCAATGGCCCCGATATCATACAGCTCCACCGCGCCTCCGGGGGAGCGCGCCAACGTCCGTATCTGCATCGAAATTTTGTTCGTGTTCAGCACGGTATCCGCGGGGGTGATTTCATAGGACCAATTCGATTCAAGATAGCGTGCCAGGTGAAACCTGATATATTTCGTGCTGATTCCGCTGACACAGGTTGAGCAGGGGAACAGGTCGATACGTATGAAATTCCCGGAGCGTATGCGGTTGACCTCCTTGAAATCCCTGGAAAAAAAGGTCATGTGTACCGTATCGTTGTCCAGGGTGCAGGTGTTCGGCCAGGCGCGGTTTCCCGGAAGACTGTCGTAATCACCGCTGATCGATCCGGTAAACACGACCGGTGGTTCGTAGGGAATTTTCAGTTCATCACTGATGTCGGAACAGGCGGGGAGTAGCAGAAGCCAGAGTACTGCGGTAGGAATCGGCGTCATGTCGCGAACAGCGGATTTCCAAGGGTATGCCATAGGTCACGCCTTTCCCATTCAGTATAGAATCCTGATGAAAATATTGCAAGACGGCGTGCGATTATTTATTTGTACTATCCAGGACTCACCGGTAAGGACCCAGGACCGTATGACGCTGTCGCAGCAGGAAATCATCGATTACGCCTCCCGCTATGTCAATTCAAACGAAGTCATCGATTTTCCCTGCAACGGGGACCTGTTCTGTCTTATCGGCCGTGACCTTCCCATGAACAGGGTCCTCACGGAAGAGGAGGGGTGGAATTTCCAGGGGTATGGAATCTGTCTCGGGTATACTCTCGATGAGGAGGCAAAACCGCCCGGAAAGTGGTTGTGGATGCATTTCGCGAGCCTGGCCACATTCCCGCCAGCGGAACAGGTATTCAAACTCCAGCCGCCGCATGTCGTGAGAGGACGGTTTCAAAATCCAGGCAGGACCGGCGAATACCGGATTATCAAAGTCAACCTGAATCAGCCGTCCCGGAGCGATGCGGCGTCCGCCGCTTCCGGCAAAGACCCCGTGGTGGATGCGAAAAGGCAACCGGAGCCGTCGGTCATACCACGGCCAAGCGGCAAAATCGTCAAATTCAGGAGAAAAAAAGAGAGCGGTGACGACGGCGGGAGTAGTCCGATGGCAGGATAAAAAAAAGCCCTTCGCAGGAGCGAAGGGCTTTTTTTATGTGTCAGACGGGATGATTTAAAAAAAGCATTTTTCCGTGTAGTGGGGGCCGTTTTCATAGATCAGCTTGGCGATCTCGCCCGCCGGGTTCGGGAAAGAAAGCGTGTATTTAGCCTCGTGTTCCTGGTCGAGGATCTCCGGATCGGCCAGTCTGGCGGGCATCGCCTGGTACCGTTTGCCCGAGGCGTCGGCAATGAAGAAATGTTCGCTTTTCATCCGCAGCGGGTTGTAGGTATAGTTGTAAATATTGACGACCATGCTGACCGCGTTGCCTTTTTTACTGACCGTCGGAATGGCGAGCAGAATGTCGAACTTGTTGACCTTGCGGAACGCCGTCGAATCGATGATGTTCTCGATGACCCTGAGGTATCCGGAGTAGGTCGCCGTGTTGAGCTTCCTCAGCTCGCTGAGAACCGCATCCGCGCCCTTCAGGTTCGGCTGGTACATCAAGGCAACCTGGATGAAATATTCGGCCCGGAGGAGGGCGTCGACATCTTTGTTCTGTTTGCCGTTCTCGAGTTCGACCTGGGCGAGTTCGAAGTTTTCCATGGCGACTTTGCCGGTCAGCTCCTGTTTTTTCTGGACAAGCGAGTTCGGGTCGCTGGCAAAGGAAATCGCCTTGTCGATGGTCACGAGCGCACGCTCGGTCTGCTCCCTGATGGCAAAGGAATCGGAAAGCTGGATGAGGAAAAGAGCGTATTCCTGTCTGACGTTTGACGGCGCATCGGCGGTAAGGTGTTTTTCGATATCATTCATGAAAAGGGGGATCGCGTCGGACCGGGCGGAGCCTTCGTCAAGCACCATTTTTGCACGGGCAAGCGATAATTCAAGAAACCTCGCCCTGAGGCGGTTGTTGATTTTGTTCGGGCGCAGTTCGACGGCTCTCTGATACATGGTGTAGGCCATTTTCTGTTGAAGCCGTTTTTCGTTCCCGTCAAGATTCTGCGCTTTGCGGTAGGCGTTGTCGCCGCGCTGTTCGTATGATCCCATACCGCATGACGCGATTAATGACAAAACGGACAACCCGATGACTATGCGTCCGATACTCCGCATGAGTTCCTCCAGAGGTTAAAAAATGGTAACGATGGTTTTGACAATTTCAAAGTAGCGTTTAAAAGATGCTTTTTCCCCGATACTACTGTCAATAATTATTTATAGAAAATGAAATAAGGCAGGGAGTAACAGCAGCTTTGTCCCGTAACTCCCGGGAACGTATTTTTTCCCTATCAGCGGTTTGCCGGTGCATCCACCGATAGAGAAGGGGAGACGCTTTCCGTTTGATGCGGATATCACCATGGACCAGGACCATTTGACGAAAAAACTGCAGGCTGCCCGGCAAATCGCTTCGCGCCTGGTTGAGAACGGCCATGCCGCTCTTTTTGCCGGCGGTTTTGTCCGTGATATGCTCATGTACGGCGAAGGCAGGGGCGACATCGATATCGTGACGAGCGCCACGCCCCCGACGGTAGCGGCGCTTTTCTCCTCGACGATCGGCGTCGGTGCGCAGTTCGGGGTGGTCATTGTCGTCTATCGCGGTATTCCGTTCGAGGTGGCGACGTTCCGTTCCGACATCGGCATTGGCGATGGACGGCATCCCGGACAGGTCGTCTTCACGGATGCGGAGAGAGATGCCCGACGTCGTGATTTTACGATCAACGGGATGTTTTTCGATCCGCTTTCCGGCTCCACGCTCGATTATGTCGGGGGACTCGGCGATCTGAACGCCCGCATTATCAGGGCGATCGGCGATCCGGGCCTTCGCTTCAAGGAGGATTACCTCAGGCTGATGCGGGCAGTCCGTTTTTCGGCCCGGTTCGGGTTTGCGATCCATGAGGCAACTTGGCGCGCCATGCAGGAAAACGCCCCGAACATCACCCGCATTTCTCCCGAGAGGATTTTCGCCGAGCTCGACCGCATGCTGCGTCAGCCGCATCCGGACCGCGCAGTGACACTTCTGCGGGAATCGGGCCTTCTTAAGCAGGTCCTGCCCGAGGTAGACGATTGTATCGGGGTGGAACAGCCGCCGGAATTTCATCCCGAGGGTGACGTTTTCGTACATACAGTCAAGGCGCTCATGCTCATGCGGCCGGATCCGACATCGGCGCTGGCCTGGAGCGTGCTGCTTCATGACATCGGCAAAAAGTCGACCATGCGTCGCATGGACCGGTTACGGTTCAATAACCACGACCAGGTGGGGGCGCGCATGGCCGGAACGATTCTTAAACGGTTGCATGCATCCAATGCGCTCATTGAGGCGGTCACCGGGTGCATCGATAACCACATGCATTTCATGAACGTGCGGTCCATGCGTCTCTCGACCCTGAAAAAACTGCTTTCGCGTCCGACCATCGATGAAGAACTAGAGCTGCACCGCGTCGACTGTCTGGC
>JAFGOU010000526.1 GCA_016926315.1 Chitinispirillaceae bacterium | reverse complement strand
TTCCCGGCCGCCTGCACCGCGTCGGTGTGAAACGTGGCGCCTCGGGATTTTGCCGCCGTCGCAAGATCGTGGATCGGAAACAGAACGCCGGTCTCGTTGTTCGCCCACATGAGGGACACGATCGTATGGTCATCGATCAGCCCGTCGTCATACTCCTGCTGCACCAGCATTCCCCCGGCATCAACATTGATTTCCAGGAGCGCTGCGCCTTTCTCGTGAAGGTGGCGCGCCGTATTGCGAACGGCCGGGTGTTCGACGGTTGAGGTGACGATGCGCGCGCGGGTCCCGCGCGCGCCGCAGAAACCCTTGAGCGCGGTGTTGTCGGACTCCGATCCGCTCCCCGTGAAAAAGATCTCTTCCGGATCGGCGAAAAGCAGCAATGCCACCTGCTCCCGTGCCGTTTCGACATGTTTTTTAAGCATACCCCCGAAACGATGAATGCTCGACGGGTTTCCGTAACGGTCGCCGAAAAACGGCAGCATGGCGTCACGCACTTCGGGCGCGACGCGGGTTGTGGCATTATTGTCAAGATAGATGGCGTCTGTCCGGTCGTTCATGATGCAAAACCTCCTGAATCTTCTTTCTCTCGAAAAATACACCATCGCGGCCGTGACCATCGCCGATGACCGCAAGCCGGCTCACGATCAGGCAAGATATTTGTTGAGCAGCGACCGCAGACCGGTATCCCCCTCGAAGCGCATGAATTTAAAATGCAGCCTGTCGATCAGCCGGTCAACCTCTTCTTCCGGATCGAACAGATAGGTCGGGATTTTGCCTTTGTGGATGTATTCGGGGTGACAGCGGAGCGGGTCGGAAAACCTGACATACATCCTGCAGGTGATGGGCCGCACCGGATAGACCAGGCATTCGTTGTTTTCGAGGAGCGGACACTCCTCCTGGAGCTGGTAAAACGAGGCCAGCAGGAGTTCGATGCCGTCGATTTTTCCCTCCGGCATTTTTTCAGCCGCCACTACCCTCTCTTCGACAAGCTCATTGAGCCGTTCCAGTCGTTTATTTCCCCGCCGGCACGCCTCGATAATACGCGGGACCCGGTCGCTGTAATGTTTCTTGATATACCCGGCGATGATCTCCGCCTCAAATGAATTGACATCCTCCACCCAGTGGCAGCAGCAGTCGGCGCACCCTTTTGCGCAGGAGGGCCGCATCCCGGAGGCGGAAATGATCGCCTGCTGATACTGTTCAAGAAGGGAGACGACGTTTTCCCACGATCGCCTGAACGACGCGTCGAGGCACGATTCGTGCGGACAGCCGATAAGAGCTTCGAGGCGCAGCGCCATTGATCGCTGAAGCGCTCTCGCCGCTGCCGGCACCGGAAGGGATGCCTGGTGACGACCGGTGCGAAGCCGGTTTTTTTTACGGGTATTGTCGATCGTCCGGGTTGGCATAGTCATCGCGGCAAGGTCCAATGCAGACCGCTGAAATGGACCGACAGGCGGGCGGCGATCCGGGGGTCGTACGCCCAGGACCCTCCCGGCACATGGCCTTTGTTAAGGATGAATCGGTTGTCAATAACGATCCGCAGGTCGGCGAGATCTTTATAGTACCCGAGTGCTTCGAGGGTAAAAAATGCCGCTCGTTCAACCGTTCCCGAGGGGAAAGACGCATCGAGATAATCAAACGGAAGCCCTGGCGTGTTTCCCTCTTCACTGTCACGCCAGCGTGACAGGACCGTTTTTTCCCCCTTCCTTGCATACCCGAACTGCGCGCTGCCGGTCCAGTAGTTCGGTCCCACTACCGTGACCCCTGCCCAGAGGCGGTCATCGTCGTTTTCGGGAAGGCCGAGACTCCTCCCGAGGAAGGTATACCCTTCACCGGCGTCGCTGTTATTGTCGGGCACGGTGTACAGCCACTCCGATGCGCGGCGATAGCCAGCCTTGACAAGGTTGCGCAGCGGCAACGGCAGCAGGTCGCGCCAGTAGGCACCGACGTCGATTCCCCAGTGGTTGGGTTCGTTGTCGGTCGGCAGATCGCTGTCGACCTGAATGTCGTCCAGCGCCACCTGCCCCCTGACCGACAGCTTTTCAACGACCGGACGAACGTTCCACTGGAACCCGAGCATCAGGTTGCCGTTTCCCTCCTGGTTGGTGTTCTGGACCGTATAGAGGGAAAACGGATTCAGGTACTGGAAGTCAGGAAAGCCGCGGTCGCGTCTGAACACCATGCTTTCGAGCACGCCGACGTTTACCCACCTGCCGAGCGTCAGAGTGAGGGCATGCGCTGAAAAATAGCGTCCGGTGAGATTGTCGGGAACAAAGGGGCGGGGCGACTGGTTGAAAGCGGCAAAAAGGTGCCTGAACTCGAAAAGGGAAGAGTGGACCTGCCACTCAAGGGCGTCGTAACTGTAGGGGTTCGGGGAGAGCAGCAGGCTCCGGTCGGCGAACGGGCCCCAGTTGCGCAGCATCCTTCCGAAGCGGACCATGCCGTATTGCCAGTCGAGCTGCAGATACGCCTCCTCGATCCGGCCACGAGCGAACCGGTCGGGATGGGCCGGGTAGAGCGGATCGTCTTCGTACCGTTTGTCCACGGAAAGCGTCTGGCGGACCAGGAGGTTGCGGTAGCGGATATTGTTGAGGAAACCGGCGTATCCGGACCAGTAACGTCCGCCGGTAAACGCAGGCGTTTCGAGTTCCAGCCCGGCAACCGGTTCGAATAACCAGTGGTTGGAACGCTCTTTTTCCGCAGACACCCAGAGCGCTGAATCAAAGAGCGGCGCGGCCGGAAGGTGGTCCCAGAAAAAAGTAGAGGGCGACGACGCGGAGAGCCCCATTTCCGAAGCGATGAGGTGGTAGGGCGCGCGCCAGTTGTGCAGCTCTACGGCATTGACAAGTGGAGCCAGCAGCCCGAGAATGGCCGTTATCAAAACGACCGCGCACGGATTTCGGATTTCGGATTTAGAATGTAGAATTTCCACTAATACGCCCTGTCCCGTTTAAAGACAACCGCGATGGTCTTAAGGATGATTTTCGTATCGAGCCAGATGCTCCAGTTGTCGATATAGGTAAGATCCAGCTTGACGATTTCGTCGAAATTGGTGATCTTGTTCCGGCCCGAAACCTGCCATAGCCCGGTGATTCCGGGGCGGATGCTGATCCGGCGGTGGTGCCATTTCTGGTATTGCGACACCTCGTCCACGGTCGGCGGACGGGTACCGACAAGCGACATCTCGCCCTTGAGCACGTTGATGAACTGGGGCAGTTCGTCGAGCGACAATTTTCGCATGACTTTTCCGATTATGGTGATGCGCGGATCGTCTTTCATCTTGAAAATGGCACCGTTGCATTCGTTAAAATTTTCAAGTTCCTTTTTTCGTTTTTCGGCATCGATGGCCATGGTGCGGAATTTATAGATAATGAACCTCTTCCCGTTCTTGCCGACGCGCACCTGTTTGAAAAAGACCGGACCGCGTGAGGTGAGCTTGATCGCCAGGGCGAGAAACGGGTAGAGGACGAAAAGGAAAAACATCCCGGTAAGGGCGCCGCCGATGTCGAAGATGCGTTTGAAAATCATCTGGTCGGGGTCGAGGTCGACGGTGTGAGAAATGAGCGTGGAGCAGCCCATGAAACGGTGATACTGCCAGCGGGCGAACGACGTTGCATCCGATATATTGACAAAAACGCGTGCCGAGCGGCCCATTTCTTCGCATATCTGGAGATAATGGTCGATGACGAAGTTATCGTTTGTCAGTTTTCGCGGTATGCAGAAAAAGATCTCCTCAACGTAACAGCTTTTCAGCACCTCCTCGAATTCGTGCGGAGAGATTCCCAGGTCCAGTTTCCTGATGATCCGAAGGCCCCACTGCGGGTGCTGGTCGATGGCGTGCATGATCTGCGCCGCCATCCGTCCACGGCCGAACACGATGACCGGGGTGAGATTCCGGTTATTGCGCCGCAGATGGGCGATCAGCTCCTTCATGATGATTTTTTCCGCACCGATGAACATGAACGACAGGACGATAAAGGTTACATACAGATACCGGCTCGGTTTGCTGTCGGGCAGCAGATAGAGTATGGCGGCGCCGAGCACTCCCGCAGAAATAAAAATGATGACGGTACGGCCGGCAAGGTCGCCCATCCAGTTGAAATTCAATATGGAGAACAGTTCGCGCGTCCAGGCGAAATAGAGGTAGAATCCCATGAACCCCACGACCATTACCCAATAGTCGAGGATCGGCAGCAACGGCACCGGGCGGAAAAAAGAAAGGAAGAAATAAGAAAGATAAAAGGCGTTGACTATCAGAAAACAGTCAAGTGCCGCGATGGCCTGCTTGATAAATGACGAGTGTTCCTTGAGCATCCGCTATTCTTTTCCAAACATGACGGTCAAAGCTCTTCGGTTGTGAATTCGAAGGGGAACTCGAAGGTCATGCTGCCCGCCGATTCCGGGATCTGTTTGAATGTGATGAGCCGGACATACTGGCCCAGCCGTTCGAGAAACTGCGTATTGCTTATTTCCGATTTCAGGATGCGCACACCGGTGACCCGCCCTTCCGCATTCACCTGAAACGTCACCCATACCGTACCGCTCGTGACATCGCCGCCCTTAAGATACCGCTTGTAGAGCTGCTGAAGGTTGGTCTGGTGCCGGGCGATGGAATCGCGGATCGATCCCTGAGACCGGAAAGAAAGGGCCTTCGCCGGGTCCGGGGGGGCTTGCTTCATGGCCGGCGCCGTCCTTTTCACCGGAGCGTTTGGGTCCGCGATGAGCCCTTTTATCATGGTGTCAACCGC
>JAFGOU010000525.1 GCA_016926315.1 Chitinispirillaceae bacterium | reverse complement strand
GGACAACGACGTTCTCGACACCTGGTTCTCTTCGTGGCTCTGGCCGTTTTCCACCATGGGATGGCCCGAGGACACCGCGCTCCTTAAAAAGTTCTACCCCACGAACACGCTGGTCACCGCGCCCGAGATCCTCTTTTTCTGGGTCGCGCGCATGATCATGGCCGGTCTGCATTTTACCAAGAAGCTGCCCTTTACCGACGTCATCCTTCACGGCACGGTGCGCGACAAGACCGGACGTAAAATGAGCAAATCGCTCGGTAACGCGCTCGATCCTCTCGGGATCATCCCGGTGTACGGAGCCGACGCGCTCCGCTTTTCCATGATCATGATAACGGCCCAGGGCGCGGACGTGTTTCTCGGCAAGGACACGTTCGATATCGGCCGCAATTTCGCCAACAAGCTCTGGAACGCGTCGCGCTTCCTGCTCGGCGCCATCGAAACGCCGGTCGCCTTCTCCGCCCTGCCGCCAATTTCCCGCTGCAAGGCCGAAGACCGCTGGGTGCTTTCCCGTTTGCAGACAGTGATCGCCGCCATCCGCGACGCGGTCGGGGGTTACCGGTTCAACGAGGCCGCCCATACCATTTACGATTTTGTCTGGCACGAGTTCTGCGACTGGTACATCGAGGCCAAAAAAGGCGACCTCTACCATAACGGCGACGAGCAGCGTAAAAGCGACGCGCTGTCGATCATTTGCTTTGTCCATGCCGCCATCCTCAAGCTGCTCCATCCGTTCATGCCGTTTATTACCGAGGAGATCTGGGAGGCGCTGCGCGAGAAGGTGACCTTTGATGTTGCGATCGACGCAACCTATATCATGACCGCCGCCTTCCCGGTTGCCGACGCGCAGCGAATCGACGAAACGCTCGAGCGCGATTTTGCCCTTGTCATGGAACTCGTGACCGCGCTCCGCACCATCCGCAGCGAAAACAACGTGCCGCCCGACCGCATCGGCCGCGCCATCGTGGTTCCCGAAAGCGCCGCGCAGGCCGCGTGGATCGCGTCGCAGTCCGCGCTCATCAACCAGTTCGTCAGGCTTTCCGGGACCGTGGTCGACGTGGCCGCGCCAAAACCCGCCTTTGCCGGTTCGGCCGTGGTGCGCGGCATACAGGCGTATCTTCTTCTCGAAGGGCTCATCGATAAAAAAGTGGAGATCGAGCGGTTGACCAAAGAGATCGCCAAACTGACCGGCCTCATCGACGCCGTCAACAGGAAACTCGAAAGCGAAGCGTTCGTCTCCCGCGCGCCCAAAGAGGTGGTGGCAAAGGAGAAGGAAAAACGCGACCGGCTGGTGCTTAACAGGGAGAAACTTGCCAGGAGCCTGGAATCATTGCGGTAAAGAAATATCGCCCTCCTGGCGGAGGGCATTGTATCTTTTTTCGGAACAGATAGCGGGAAAGGCGCCGACGGAGTCGGTCGAATATCAGTACACTTCTTCGTGAGTGCCGATGGTTTCAAGCAATACGGCTTCCTTGCCTTAATGTTTTACAAAGCTGAAAACGATGCGCAGGTCATAACCGACACTGCACGCTAAAAAACCTTGCAGGCTTCCGGTAAGTTTATGGGTTCGCAGGTGGGGGTAAAATGCATCCTCTTCAAGCAGCCTGAGCGCGTCCTGGACATCAGGAGCCAAGGCGGGTTTTTTTCGCAACATTTTTTGGCCGCTCGGATAAAAGTATTGGAGCGCAGTAATACCCTTTTCACGAGAGGATCTCTTTCATAATGTCTTTGGATGAAGATGCGGCATACCGGCGATGTTTATAATCGTCCCTGGCGCTTCTGATTTCTTTGGACAGTTCGGCTCTCCGTTCTTCGATTGTTCTTTTATGAAGCAACTCGACGAGTTCTTCTCGCTCATCGACGGGAAGACTTCCGGCCGCTTCCAAAACGTCACCAAAAGTGGATTTTTTCATGGACCACGCTTCTTTCTATGTTTCAAAAATACCATTTACACGAAGTTTTGACCCGTAAATAAGGCTATCATCTTCAATTCCGCGGCGCGGCGTTCCCGAAGATCCGGGGGGATGCATCCTCGCGACCGGTGGCTGTTCTAACCCATTGCCGCGCAAGCACTTTTCCCTCCAATCAATTATATTTGAACTGCTTTACCTTACTTTTCCACTAACGTATAATGAAAAGGCACTATGAAAACAGCAGCGCTGGAGCCGACGCCGGAACAGATCGATGCGTGTAAAAAAGGCGACAAACAGGTTTTCAGGGAGATATTCCGGCGGTATCGGACCTATGCGTTCAACCTTGTTTTCAAGATCATGGGCAGCAGGGTGGACCATGAAGACTTCGTCCAGGAAGTGTTCTTCCAGATGTACCTGTCGCTGCCGACATTCAAGGGGGAGTCGTCTTTTTCAACGTGGTTTCACCGCCTGGTGATCCATGTCTGTACCGGCCATCTGAGGTATATAAAGGCCGGGAAGCGCATACCGCAGTCGGAACTGGTTTCATACGACACGGTCATTGATGTCGACCGGAAAAGCGTGGGATCGACCGGCTACGAGATGCGGGACCTCGTTGAAAAGGCCCTTGCCAGACTCGATGAACGGCTCAAAGTGCCGCTGGTCCTGAGCGTCTACAGCGAAATGGGGCTCGGGGAAATTGCGGAAGTGATCGGCGTCCCGGAAGGGACGGTCAAGTCGCGTCTCTTTACGGCGCGGCAGAAGTTAAAAGATTTTATCGGCAGCAATTTATGAACGACCTCGACACCATCCTCGCCTCACTGATCGGCGCGACGCAGGAGCCTCCGCAAGGGGAACCCGCAGCCGTCGACGCGGTCTTTGAGCGCGCCGCGCCCTTCCGGGACCCGGTCATGGCCTATCTGCGCAAGGAGGAGGTCTGGCCCGAAGGGGCATACGATGCTGTCGAAGAGAGGCTCATGGGGCGGCTCGAGGGCGTGGTCCTTAAGGGAACGAACCCCTCGGCAGGCAAGAACGCTCCGGTTACCGACGAGAGTATCGAAGCGGCCATTGCCGCGGAGACCGTGGTACCGCACGGCACATGGGATGCGCTTGAGGACCGGCTCATGGAACGTATCGCCGCTGCCCCTGCACCTCAAATGGCGGAAGAGACGGCGGCCGGCAAGCCGAGGTACGTGTGGCCGGTTTTTACCGTTCTGGCAGCGATCCCGCGCCACCGGGCGGTCCAGATGCTTCTGATCGCCACGGTCGCGGTCATTGCCGGGCTTGCCGTGATACTGCCGCGCGCTGTTCCGGTTGGCATTGTCACCACGATCACCCAGGCGTGGGGCACCGCCTACGGTAGCGATCTCGGGATACCGCTCACCGACGGCGCCACCATCGCCTCTTCAAACGGCGGCAGCCTCTCGTTTCGCAACGCCAGCGGCACGGTATCGCTTGACGGCGACGCAACGCTCACCATTGCCCGGGCGGATAATCGCTCCACCGAATACCGGGTATTTACCGCGGCCGACCGCCGCAGCGGCAGGATAGCGTTCTCTGTTGAAAAGCGCACCAGAAACCAGCGGTTTGTGGTGGTCACCCCCTGG
>JAFGOU010000524.1 GCA_016926315.1 Chitinispirillaceae bacterium | reverse complement strand
CCGGCCATACGGGAACTTATCGCAGAATACTCCCGCCGGCTTAAAAAGGAAAATGCCGTGTCAGATCCGATTCTTCGCAGCAGGCTGGTAAAAGAGATACAGGAAAACCTTCCGGTGTGGGTCAGCTGCGAACTCAAGCACCTTGCCAACCATCTCTATTCACTCGCACAGTCAATCAAGGAGTCTGAAAACAGGAGCGGCCAATCAGCCGACACGCAGATGCTCCGCTACGACATCGAGCGGATCATCGATGAAATCAGCTCTCTTGAGCAGAAGGTCCCGGTGGAAAACGCCAGATGATCTACCGTTGAATCGGGGCAGCCGTATACCGGGCTCCTACGCAATCCGTTTCTCCGCCGCCTCCATGGTCTGGGCAATGAGCGTTGCAATGGTCATGGGACCGACGCCGCCGGGGACGGGGGTGTAGGCGCTGCAGCGCACCACCGCGGCCTCAAGATCAACGTCGCCGACACCACCGGGATGGTACCCGGCATCGATCACCACCGCACCCTTTTGTATCCACTCTCCCCGGATGAATTTCGGCTTGCCGACAGCCCCCACCACGATGTCCGCCTGCCGCACCAGTTCCGGCAACTGTGCCGTTTTTGAGTGGCAGATGGTAACGGTCGCGTTGCGGTTGAGCAGCATCAGCGCCATGGGTTTGCCCAGGATCGGGCTTCTTCCCACCACCACGGCCCGCTTTCCCTCACATGCCACGCCATAGTGGTCGATAAGCCTCATGATGCCTGCGGGCGTGGCGCTGCCATAGGCGCTGCCACCCATGGCCATACGGCCGAATCCCAGACAGGTCACGCCGTCAACGTCTTTTTCAATCGCTATGGCGTCAAAAGCCGACCGCTCGTCAATGTGACGCGGCACCGGATGCTGCAGGAGAATCCCGTGAATGAGAGGATCCCTGTTGAGCTCTCCGATGTGATCCAAAAGGTCCCTGGTCGTTATGGTTTCAGGCAAATCAATGCGACGGGAATCCATGCCGACGCGGTTGCAGGCGTTCCCCTTCATTTTCACATAGGTTGCGGATGCGGGATCGGTTCCAACCAGTATGGTCGCCAGTACCGGCACAGATCCGCCGCTCCTTTCCTTGTAAGCAAGGACTCGCCGAGCAAGCTGTTCTTCGATCGTTTTCGCAACCGTTTTGCCGTCTAAAACAAGTGGCTGTGGCATGATCCGCGGACTCCTTTTTCTGGATAATGGTGTGCGGGTCCCTGCATCAGTATCTGCGACCCCTGGTATAGGGAGACGTTTTTGCCGGAAACACGTTCTGGATTGCGCTGCTCAACGCCCGTATGGCCGGCGGCGCAAAGATGTTTTTTGAAAAATTCACGATATCGTTGCCTTTCGGCTTGTTCGTCCGTATAAGCGATAAGAAAATCGGCTGTCTGCTCATCCCTTTGGCTTTATTCCTGTACAGCTGGTTTCCGCTCTTGTCCCAGATCTCCAGATTGATCGATGCCTCGGCAATGCAGTTTACCGGGCGCTCATAGCTTTTCCCGTATTTGTCCCCTCGCCATCCGCCCTGCCTGCCAAGGGTCTCTTTTATCGAACAGTTGAGCGGAAGGATTATCAAATCCACGGAACACTCCCGTGCAATGGCCCGGACCACCTCGCCGGTCTTTTCCGGGGCCGCTCTGGTGTCGGCGAACCTTTTACGCAACAGTTTTTGAAAGGTTGCAGTCTGATTCGGGGCGACCGTGTGCGGCGTGTCAGGCAGGGGAAAGGGTAATACCGTGAACCGCTGCGACACTTCGTACTGAAGAAGCGCATTGGCCACCTCAATAAAAAACGGCCCGTTGAGCATCGGCGAATGCGGTGAGCGCGTCTCATTAACAACGGCCATGGCGACCTTTTCAAGAGGGATATACAGCGTTACTGCCGAGGTGTCGGCAACGAGCGCCGAAGCGGCGGCGCTTCCCGTTTCCGGAGCGTGCAGGTGCCGGCCGCAGGAGCATAAAAAAGCGAGCAGAACAACAGGTGCGGCCCGGCACAGGCGGGTAAGAGGAGAAAAAAGGCTGCTACGCATGGCAAAAGAAAATAATATCTCCACCTTTGGTCGACGGATCATTTGACACCCATGAGGCGACACGCTATCATGAAAATGGCGCAACGGTTTTTCAGGATAATAAACACCCACGGAGATGGTCCGTTCCCATGCTCAGCATGATCGTCTGTTCCAGAAACGACCCTGCATGGACGCTCCACGAGCGCAATGCGGGAAAAACAATTGACTGCCCGCACGAGTATATCCGCCTGGACAACCGCGGCGACGGCGCCACGGGCATCTGCGCCGCGTACAACCGAGGCGTCAAGCAGGCGCGGGGCGACATTCTCCTGTTCATGCATGAGGATGTCTTCTGCATGGAGCCGGGCTGGGGAAGGGTGCTTGAGGCAAAATTCAACGCAGACAAAGGGCTCGGCCTTGTCGGCGTTGCAGGGACCCAGTATCTCTTTGCCGACAGGATGTCCTGGACCGCGGCCGGACGGCCGTTTCTGCGGGGCAGGGTCGTCCATGAACTCGATGGCGGAAAAACCTTTGTCATGACCGCATTTTCACTCGACAAGAGCGACGCCGAGGTCGTTGCGGTGGACGGCCTTTTTTTCGCGGTCCGCGCTTCGCTTTTCGACCGGATCAGGTTCGACGAGACGACCTTTCCCGGATTTCACTTCTACGACCTCGACCTTTCGATGCAGGTGCGCGAAACCCACCGCCTCATCGTTACCTGGGACATTCTTGTCAAACACCTTTCCGCCGGATCGCCGGATGAGGCGTGGCGCAGCCAGGGAAGGAATTTTCTGGAAAAATACCGGGGCCGATTGCCGGTTTCCTGCACCGACCTGGTACCTGACCCGTCAAAACCGCCAGAGCTGGGCATCACCATTGACCTTCATGGAAAAGCGTCGCGGGACATTCTCTGTTAAACGGTAAGGGAACGCAGCCGGTCATAAAACCCCGGCATCGGTTGCTTACCTGCAAAGGAGCGTACCGAATCCGGTCGGGCGCATTATTGATCAACCGATTCCGCCCCGCAGCACCTTGCCTGACCATGTTCCTGCTGCGGATGTTATTTTACTTACGCGGCTATGAACCAGGGTCTATTCGAGAGTCTTGTCGGGCGGTTCTCAGACGGGACACCCCTCGACGCGGTGCCTTCGGGCGAGCAGCGCATCATGTCCATTAAGGACAATCTGATGCGTATTTTCAACACCCGTGAAGGAGTGATCCCGCACCTTAAAAATTACGGGCTGCCTGACATCTCTGAAATCTACCGCACCATGCCCAATGGCATCGAGCGGCTGGAGTCCGCAATCCAGACGACCATTGAACAGTATGAGCCCCGGCTGCGAAACATCAGGGTGACCAGAATGCCGCAGACGCCGGGACGGGTGCTCAGCATCGAGTTCACGCTCTCCGGCGAAGTGCTCGGCGTGGGACGGATCTCGTTCCAGACGACCTTTTTGTCGAGCGGCCAGTCATCGATCGGCTCATGGAAAAAAATGTAGAAGGCGCGACCCGCTATGATTGAAAAATATTACGAAGAAGAGCTGCGCTACCTGTATGATTCTGGGCGGCAATTCGCCAAGGCGCACCCTGACCAGGCCCGGTTTCTCAATATCGATGCGCTAGGCGACCGGGACCCGCACGTCGAGCGCCTGTTCGAAGGGTTCGCATTTCTTGCGGCCAGGATCCGCGAAAAGCTCGACGACTCGTTTCCGGAATTTTCCGGCGGGATGATCGACCTGCTCTGGCCCCATCTGCAGCAGGAGATCCCGTCCACTACCATGGTCGAATTCAAACCGCGCGAGGGGTATCTCTCCGAGACCAGGACGCTCGGCCGCGGCACCGAGCTGCTCTCAAAACCGGCCGGCCCTGACAACGTCATCTGCACCTTCTCGTCGACCCAGGCGGTCGCGCTCAACCCGGTCGCGCTCACCGCAGTCGAAAAAAAAGTGGATACGAAAGGAAAGGGATCGCTCGTCCTGCGCTTCAGGATCGAGCAGGGCATCTCCTGGCCCAAGGTGCGGCTGGAGCCGGTCCGGCTCTATCTGCACGCGGAAATGCCCCTCGCGCTGGCCCTGCACGACCTTCTCACCCGCCATGTAGCCTCCTCAACCATCACGTTCGACGACGGCGGCACCCACAAGGAAGCGACCGTCCAGGGCCAGGAAGCGGTGACCGCCGCGGGGTTCGAACCGGACCAGTCGCTCCTGCCGTGCGATTCGCGCGCCTACTGGGGGTATGCGCTCCTCCTCGAATACTTCGTGTACCCGGAAAAATTCCTCTTTGTCGACCTTCACGGGTTTGACCGGGAGAGCTTTGCCCGGATCGATCCTGCGCCGTCCGCGTTCAGCGTGGCCATCGCGTTCGACCGCGGTTTTCCCGATGACAAGCCGTTCGGGGTCGAGCACTTCAAGCTGTTCTGCGCTCCCGCGGTCAACCTGTTCAGGCGGAGCACCGAGCCCGTTCCCACCGCGATAACGAAAAACGAATACCAGGTGGTCGCGGACATCGACCGGCCCGACTCGTTTTGCACGCACAGCGTGACCGGCGTGACCGGTGTGCACCGGTCGACCGGAGAGCGTTTCGACTACTGCCCGCTCCACTCGTTTCGGGGGCTGCAGGGCGGGCAGGGCCGGACGTACACCACCCGGTTCCGGCACGGCTTTTCCAAAAAACGGGAACTCATCCTTTCCATTGACGGCCGCACGGGAGACCATGACGCGCCGGGCGAGGAGAACCTCTCGGTCGAGGCGTACTTCACGAACGGCTCGCTTGCCCGCGACGAGATCCGCGAGGGCGACGTCGCGTTCCCGGGCTCGGACTTTCCCAGCGCCATCTCCTTTTCCAACATCACGAGGCCCACGCTTCCCTGCCCGCCGCCGCCGGACGAAAAACGCTGGACCTTTCTGGCCCATCTCGGGTCCACCTACTCGTCAATGGCAACTGCCGAGAGCCTGAAGTCGTTCCTGCGGCTGTACGAATGGTCCGGTTCAGAGGGCCGGCGGCAGCGCATCGAATCCATCAAGGACGTGGAGGTCCGGCCGGCCGAAGCGCTCCTCGACGGCAGCATGGTGCGCGGCATCCGGTATACGGTCACGATCGAGGAAGCGGCATGGAGGGACATCGACGACCTCCACCTGTTCGGCAGGGCGCTCGCCTCGTTCTTCACTCATTACGTGTCCATCAACAGCTTTCTGGAGCTGGAAATCCATACCCGGCCTTCGGGAAGGACCCTGGTGTGGGAATCGCTGCGGGGCAAAAAATGTCCGATGTGATCGATCGTTTCGAGCGTGACGCGCGGCAGCTCGATTTTTTCGGCGCCGTCAGCCTGCTCGAAGAGTATTTCATCAGGCGCGGCGTCGGCGATCCGGTCCAGTCGGGCAGGATCCAGTTCGAGCCTGACCCGTCGCTCACCTTCCCGCCCTCGGACATCGTGGCCATAGAACGCCGGGCCGACCGGATCGTCTTCACGCTCGCGTTCATGGGCCTTGTGGGCGTGACCTCCCCCCTGCCGGTCTATTTCGCCGATTTCGTGGCCGCGCACGACGCCGAGGCCGAACCGCTGCGCGACTTTCTCACGATTTTCAACAACCGCATGTACGCGCTCTTTTACCGGGCGTGGAAAAAATACCGGCTCATGAGCATGACGGTCCGGGGCAACGCCGGCGATTCCCTCTATCGCACCATTGCCGCTCTTGCCGCGATTCCCGCATCGCCCGCCGCCGGTGAAGTGCACCAGGAACGGCTCCTTGCCTATACCGGGCTCTTTGCCGGCGGAGCCCGCAGCGGCGCCGGTCTCTGCGCCATGCTCGGCGACTTCTTCGGCAGCATTCCGGTGCGCGTGCAGGAGTATATGCCTCGCTGGGCGCCGCTGCCCGATCCCACCCGTCTTGGCGAACGCGAAAACGCGCGGCTCGGCACGCACACCATTCTCGGCACCTCGGTCTTTGACCGCAGCGGCAAGTTCAGGGTCGTGATCGGCCCGCTCCCTGCCGCGCCGTTCGAGAGCTTCCTGCCCAACGGCACCAACCACACGCTCGCCAAACAGCTCATCGAAGCCTATCTCTTCGAACCCCTGG
>JAFGOU010000523.1 GCA_016926315.1 Chitinispirillaceae bacterium | reverse complement strand
TTATACAGGATATCGATACCGTCAGATACCCGCAAAGCTTCTGCCGCAAGACTGCGGACCTGGGCCTGGTCCGAGAGTTCGGCCGCGACCTGATGGACCGCGCATCCGCTGCGTTTCAATTCCTGGGCAAGGCCCTGGGTATGCTCGATCCTGCGACTGTGAATGATGAGGCGGCACCCTTTTTTCGCCAGTGCCAGGGCGACCTGTTTTCCTATCCCGCGACTGGCACCGGTGAGAAGGACCCGCTTGTTTCTGATATCGATCATTTGTTTCGCAAAACACCCTTCCTGCGCAACACACACTACCCGATCAGATCGTTAATGTTGATCTTCGGCTTGATGGTAAACAGCTTCTTCGGGTCCTTTTTCTTGTCCTGGTTAAACTTGGCCTTCAGGTCCTCGAGCGTGCTGTGGCGTACCGGCGGTTTTGGGGGCAGAGGTTTTTGCTGCGGACGGCGCTGCAGGTGGCCGTGCTGTTGGGGCCGCTTCTGCTGCTGCGTACGGGGTTCCTGCCTGGGTTTCGGTGGCGGCGTGTCTGACTTCATGGAAAGTGAAATCCGCTTGAGCTCGGCATCGACCTTGAGCACCCTGACCTTGACCACCTGGCCGACGCGCACCACCTGAAGAGGATCTTTGATAAAAGAATCGGAAAGTTCAGAGACATGGACCATGCCGTCCTGATGAACGCCGATGTCCACGAACGCGCCGAAATTCGTCACGTTGGTGACCGATCCTTCGAGCACCATACCTTCGGTGAGGTCCTTGATTTCGTGCACCGTATCTGAAAAGTGCGCGTAGGTAAATTCGGCACGCGGATCGCGGCCGGGCTTTTCCAGCTCCTTGAGGATGTCCTGAAGGGTCAGCAGGCCGGTGTCCCCTTCGACGAAACCATTGATGTCGACCTTCCTGAGCTTGTCTACGTTGCCGATAAGGTCCTTGACCGTGGTATCGAGACTCAGCGCGATTTTCTTGACCACCAGGTATGCCTCGGGATGCACCGCTGAGTTGTCGAGCGGGTTGTAGGCGTCGGGAATGCGTAAAAATCCGGCCGCCTGCTCGAATGTTTTTTCACCCAGGCCCGGTACTTTTTTCAGCGCTTCGCGCGACGGGTAGGTGCCGTGCTCGTTTCGATAGGAGACTATTTTTTTCGCGGTTGACCGGTTGAGCCCGGCCACGTATTTCAACAACTCTTCCGAGGCGAGGTTGACGTCGACGCCCACCCGGTTTACGCAGCTTTCCACCACCTCTTCGAGCCGCTCTTTGAGCCGGCTCTGGTTTACGTCGTGCTGGTACTGGCCCACGCCGATGGATTTCGGGTCGATCTTGACAAGTTCGGAAAGGGGGTCCTGCAGCCGCCTGCCGATGGAAACGGCGCCGCGGACGGTCACGTCCTGGTCGGGAAATTCGTTTTTCGCGACCTCGGAAGCGCTGTAGACGCTTGCGCCCGCTTCGCTCACCATGACGCATCGCGGCCTGTGCTCTTCGGGGATATCCTCGATGGTCTTCTTGATAAAAGTTTCGGTTTCGCGGCCGGCGGTGCCGTTGCCGATGGCGATCATTTTGACGCCGAACCGCTGGATAAGGGCAAGAACCACCATGCGCGCCTCATCGGTTTTTTTCTGCGGCTCGTTGGGAAAGATGGTGTGATATTCGAGGAATTTTCCCGTGGCATCGATGGTCACCACCTTGCAACCGGTCCTGAAACCGGGATCCACGCCCATGACCGGTTTCTGGCCGGCGGGCGGCGCAAGGAGCAGGGTCCGGAGATTGTCGGTAAATACCACGAACGCCTCATCCTCGGCACGCTCGCGCAGGAGAACGCGGATTTCGGTTTCCGTCGCAATGCCGAGAAGCCGCTCGAAACAGTCTTTAACCGCGGTCTTGAGATAAGACGCCGCGCCGCTGTGGGGAAATTTGATCAGATGCATCTCCAGATAACGGTGGGCCTCGTCGAGCGGCAGGTCAAGCGAGAGCGACAAGACCTTCTCCTTTTCACCCCTGAACATCGCGAGGACACGATGGGCGGCAAGGGTCTTAACCGGCTCTTTATAATCGTAATACATCTCGAACTTGGTCTTCTGCTCTTTGAACTCTTTTTTTACCGCTGCTATCAGCAGGCCCCTTCTCAGGGCAAGATCGCGCATCCATTTGCGATGGTCCGCATTTTCGGATAGTTCCTCGGCCAGAATGTCGCATGCGCCGGTAACGGCTTTGAGCGGGGTATCGTACCCCTTGTCGGCGTTGACGAATTCCGATGCCTTGTCGAGAGGATCGATGGAAGCGTCCTGCAGGTCAACAAGCCAGCGGGCAAGCGGTTCGAGTCCCGCGTCTTTCGCCTTGGTGGCACGGGTGGCGCGTTTCGGTTTGTAGGGCAGATAGAGATCTTCGAGTTCGGTCTTGCTCATGCATGCGTTAATTTTTATCTCAAGGTCCGGGGTCAGTTTCCCCTGCTCTTTAATGGAGTCGATGATGGTGGTTTTCCGGTCCTCGAGTTCAAGGTAATATTTGTATTTGTGCTCGATATCGCGGATCTGGTCCTCGTTAAGATTACCGGTACGCTCCTTGCGGTAACGGGCGATGAACGGTACGGTCGCTCCATCCTTGAAAAGCGCCACGGTATTGGAAACCTGCGACGGGCCCAGGTTGAGTTCGATGGTGAGTTGTTTGATAATGTCGAGAGCCATAGGGCTAATCCTTTAATTATTGCGTATGGTTGGAAAAAATACGTAATGAGGAGGAGGATGGGTGAAAAAAGGTGGAATAGGGGATATCAGGCATCCGGGATAAACCGCTGTTACTCTTACATGAAGGTCAATACCATATCCAGTTTTTCTACTGATTTTTACTACCAGCGTTCCCTTTTAAGGGTGGCTCGGGTGGAGCAGAATCTTTTACCATGGGTTTGCCTAGGATTTCCGGAAGTTGCATACCAGCCATGGAAAACAGGTTCTGTAATGGTGGCACTGAACCGATCAGACTCGATAAAAAGTTGGCGGTTGAAGACTGGCCGTTACCGTTCTGGCTGTCCCAAACAACGACCTTGTCGATTTTAAGATTTTTAATGGCCTCAACCTGGGTTTTGACAATTTCCGGAAGTTTCTCCACGATAAGAAGAGTTGCCGCCTTGGATGCTTCACCGCCGGCTGCTTCAACAAGTTTCTGAAAACCCAGCGCCTGTTTGGTTAGTATTTCATTGATACCGCGAGCCTCTGCTTCCATGGTGGCAAAGGTGGCGTCAGCTTGTCCGCGCGCCTCACGCCGTGTTTTTTCGGCTTGCGCGTCTGCCTCGATCTCGATTTTTCTTTTATCGATTTCTGTTTTTACCACAATATCGGCGGTCTGGGTAGCCCGCTCACGATCGGCACGTGATGTTTCGGCAATTTTCTCTGCCTGGTAAGCCTCCTCAAGTGCTTTAGCAGACTGAACCCTTTCTGCAGCAAGAGCCACTCGTTCGGCCACGGCTTTCCTTTGCCGCATTTCAGAGGTCGAATTGGCTATGGTAACCTGTGCCTTGTTTTCACCCTCAACGGCGGTGGCATTCGCTTGTGCAACCTTAATGCGTTCTTCCTGCTGAGCAATTGCTTCACCAACAGCCCCGTCACGTTCTTTTTCTGCGACCTGTATTTTAGCTTTATTTATAGCTTCTGCCGCCGCTCGTTTGCCAAGGGCATCGAGATAGCCGGATTCGTCTTTAATGTCGGTAATATTTACATTAAGGAGCCGTAATCCAATTTTTTCTAGTTCAGTTTCGACATTCTGTGAAATGCTTGCAAGAAATTTATCCCGGTCAGCGTTGATCTCCTCGATATCCATGGTCACGACCACCTGACGAAGCTGACCCAGTATGATCTCCTTCGCGATCTGCTCGATTTCCTTCTGATCCAGACCAAGAAGCCGTTCCGCAGCGGCCATGGTTTTGCTCGGATCAGTCGAAATACCGATGGTAAAAATAGAGGGGACTGAGATGCGGATATTTTGACGGCTCAGCGCGTTATCGAGCGGAATATTTATCTGGATCGGACGCAGTGAAAGAAATCTGTAATCCTGAATGACCGGCCAGATAAAGGCCGCGCCACCGTGTATGCATCGGCTTGACTTTCCTTTTCCGACGTTTCCGTAAATCACGAGGATCTGATCCGAGCTGCATTTCCGGTACCGGGAAACAATAGCGAGAAAGGTTATAAATATAACCACAACCGCTACAACAACCGGCATCAGGGCTGTATATTCCATGTGAATGCTCCTTTGATGATGGCGCTATATTTGACTGACCGAAACCGATCCATCGTTTTTCAGCTCATTAATGGTAACCAGAGCCCCGGTAGGAAGCTCTCCACCCTCGGTCATAGCCGGGATCTCCTTTTGAACACCCTTGACGAGCACTGTAATTTTTCCATGCCCACCCCTATGTGCGGGTATTTTCAGATACACCTTTGCTTCCGAACCAATAATGGTGTTATCGACCACAACGGTCCCGCTTGATGTCATCTTCGAAATGCCGAAAAACATAAGCGCCACGAGAAACATGAGTGTAAGACCGGCAAGAAATGATACCGCCAGCGTTAATGGAACACCCGTATGAAATTGACGGATCATCGCTATCCCTGTCCATCCGAACATCATGAGAAAAATGACCAGGTTCCGTATCGTAAATATCGGAAAATAAGCATGTCCGGCATCTCCATCGTGATGGATGTCCGAATCCGCATGATCAAAAGTAATGCCGGCCAGTGTCAGCACTGATTGGATGACAAAAACCGCGCTTGCCGGAATCGCAATGTACCATAAAACCTGTTCAATGCTTGTCATGGGTTATGGTCCTTTCACAATGGCATCGGTATTAGTATTGCTTATTCTCTGGCAGCAATGTAATTATAATTATCCGCGGACAGGGATGCAAGGCGATGTACTCGAAATGAATCCTCGGGTCAACAGATGATCTCGTTATATTTTATGGAATATACCTACACCCCCATTCCGGAGGAACGCCTCATTGACCGCCCTTACCCTTTTCAAGCAGCGCCTCACGAAATCCCAGAAGCACCTGTTCGACCGTCTCACCACGCCGGCGCGGGTCCGGGCGTTTATCGAAGATCTGCCCTATATCGACAGCGACCGCTACCGGAGCCCGCTTTCGGTACTCAACGGTGCAGGTGCCTGCTGTTTTGAAGGGGCGCTTGTGGCCGCTGCCGCGTTCTGGTATCATGGGAAACCGCCGATTCTTCTTCATCTCTTTGGCGAAAATGACGACGACCATATTCTCGCCCTCTTCCGGAACCAAGGGCTCTGGGGCGCGTGTGCGAAATCAAATTTCTCCGCGCTTCGGGGCCGTGAGCCGGTATTCCGGACCCTT
>JAFGOU010000522.1 GCA_016926315.1 Chitinispirillaceae bacterium | reverse complement strand
GAAGGCGATTGTCGCGGTTGCACGAAAACTGGCAGGAAGAATCTTGTACTGTGTGACCAACAATCAGCCGTATGTGGTCGGTCTTGTTGCAGCCGGAAACGAACCAGCGTAAGAAAGCTGAACGGATACTATGAATAACCGGAATAAAATGAACCTGTTTCATAAACAGTATCGGAACATAAGATATACGACGAGACAGATACTGTAGAGAATGTTTCGTTCCTACGTGCATAAGAGTGTCGATATCTGTTCCATTGTTCCGAATAGTATAATGCGCTCGCAGCGCGAATAGCAGACTGAAATAGTTCATTTAATTTTCGCTAATTTAAAAGAAACGGCACAAGGCCTACCGCATGTTCTCTGTTTTGAAGACAAGTAATCAAGAGGGTTTATGCAATAGGCCACCGGGGTGCTATTTAAGGAAATTTCGTTAGAACTCAACAAAGGAAGCCGCCTTTGGTTTATTAATCGGTCTGCGATGCAGACTATTGACTTTTTACATAGCAGGTACTGTATCTCACAAAATCCATGCAAAAAGCGTAGGTTTTCTTCACACAGACTCTACAGGACTTTCAAGACTGCGCCTGAAAGTCCGCGCGCCAGTGGCGCGGCACTATGGAACGATATTGATAGCATACCGGACGTTTTATTACGAACGACAATATCTTGTCGTTCAAAACGCCCTAAGCACCTAACCCGTTCAATTTCTTGTTAGTACACATGCCGTATACGGAAAGTTCAATCTGGATTACACAAATTGAAATGAGTGCTTATATTATACAGTACCTTATGTCGGGCATGGAATAACTGTTTCAAGGGAGGAAGTATGGGGTTAGTCGGTGAAATCAACCTGCGGTTTGTCAGCCCAAAAATGCGTACGTTTCTGATGATGGTTTTAAGCGTTGCGGTCTGCTCTAATTCCTATGTCAACCCGCTCAAAGGCGATCTTGGGGTACACGATCCGGTGATGATCAAGGAGGGGAACACCTACCGCATTTATCAAACCGGTGGAACCATCGGGTCGAAGACGTCTACCGATCGTATTACCTGGAGATTCGCCAGTTCCGGGCTCACCGCGCCAAGCTGGATTAAAACCTACGTACCGGACAACAGCGGCAGGGATTTCTGGGCGCCGGATATCAGTTTCCGCGACAACAAGTATTGGTTGTATTATTCAGTATCAACGTTTGGCAAGAACACTTCGGCGATCGGTCTGGCCACCTCGCCGACACTGGCAAATCCAACCTGGACCGATCAAGGCATGGTAATCAGATCAGTCAGCAGCAATAATTATAACTGTATCGACCCGAACGCTTTCCAGGATACGGATGGAAAAACCTATCTTACCTTCGGTTCCTGGTGGACGGGTATAAAAATGGTAGAGGTAGATCCCGCCACCGGTAAACCGGCAAGCGAATCGCCTGCGATCATCTCTCTGGCGTCCCACAGTGGCGGTATAGAAGGCCCGTTCCTGTTCAAATGGGGATACTACTACCTGTTCGTGTCATGGGACAAATGCTGCGAGGGGTGCAACAGCACCTATAAAATCGTGGCGGGCAGGTCGACCAGCGTCAAGGGGCCGTTTGTCGACAAATCAGGCAAGGCCATGACCGCGGGAGGAGGAGAAATTCTCGATGCCGGCGATGCGGTGCGAAAAGGTCCGGGACACAACGGGATTTTCATCGAGCGAGACTCGGTCTTCTGCGTCAATCATTATTATGCGTGTAATTCCATTCTACAGATCCGGCCGCTCTATTTCGACGGCGGCTGGCCCTCGTTTACCGGCACCCAGACCAGCCCTCCGCTGGTCGATGTAAAACAGGCAGCACGGGTTCTGGCACCGAGGCAATCGTCAAAAGTCACGGTGGTTTTCGGTCCGTCTCGAACCGCACCGGTCAAAGGTCGCGTGTTTTCGATTTCGGGAAAAGAGATCAGGGGACAGCGTGCAAGCTCAGGGCAACTATCGCAGGGGATTTTTATTATCGATTCACGATAGAAATTGTTTTTAATTGTTGGAGGATACCGCAATCTGCAATCTGCAACCGAATGACGGCGGCGCCCGAATTATTAAACTATCTGGTTGATCGTATCCCTGATGATTTCACTCACCGTCGGATGCGGAAAAACAACCCTGCCGATCTCCTCTGCCGTCATTTTTTTCTCTACCATCATGGCCGCGCCATGGATTATCTCCGAAACGCCGCTGCCCAGCAGGTGCACGCCGAGGAGCACGCTGCTCTTTTTGTCAACAACAGCCTTGCAGAACCCGCGGCCGCCGTCGTTTTCCGCCAGATACCTGCCGTTATAGGAAAGCGGCAGTTTTGCGCCGGCAACCGGAATGCCGCGTTTTTCGGCCGCTGCCTCGGTCAGGCCGACCGCAGCGACTTCGGGGTGGGTATAGATCACCCAGGGGATGGCGTCGTAGTTCACCTGGTCCGCTGCGCCGCGCATGTCGTTGACGCAGACCTCGGCCTCGCGGAAGGCCGTATGTGCGAGCATTGAAATGCCGTTAACGTCACCCGCTGCCCATACGCCCGCGACGTTTGTGCGACCGCGCCCGTCGGTTGTGATCGCCCCGTTTGCCACGGCAACGCCGACCTGTTCGAGGCCGATACCCGCGGTTATCGGCCGCCTGCCTACGCTCATGAGCACGATGTCGGCGCCAACCGTTTCGCTTTGCCCGTTGCACTCGATTGCCACCTCATGGCCGCCAATCGACGTGACCCGCGACTCCAGCATGAACCGCACCCCTTTTTTCTCCAGCTCGCGTCTGAGCGCCTGGGCGATCTCCACGTCGATGGCGCCGCCAATGCCGGGCAGCAGCTCGACCACGGTTACGCTCGAGCCCGCTTCGGAAAAAAAGGTGGCAAATTCAAGCCCTATGGCACCGCCCCCGATAACGACAAGCCGCCTGGGAATGCGGTCGATGGAGAGGATCTCCCGGTTGGTAAGTACAAACGGCTGATCTGCGCCCGGCAGGGGCAGCCGGACCGGTTCCGATCCGGTGCAGATAAGTAGACGCGCGCCTTCCAAAACACGGTCGGCCACCTGTACTCTGAATCGTTCGCCTTGTTTCGGCACAATGAGGCCAGGACCGGCTTCGATGGCGACTTTCTGTTTTTTCAGCGAAAAAGCGATACCGTTACGCAAGGTTTCGACGATCTTTGCTTTTCGCGCCATGGCCGCGCCGAGGTCGAAGTTCGCTCCGGTCACCGTCACCCCGAACGCCTGCGAGGAGCGGGCCTGGGCATACAATTTCGAACAGTGCAGCAGCGTCTTTGAAGGGATGCACCCCTCGTTGAGACAGACGCCGCCGAGATGGCCTTTTTCGACAAGCGCGGTTGAAAGCCCCGCCGCCACGGCGCGCTGTGCGGCCAGGTATCCCGCCGGCCCTCCCCCGAGAATGATAAGATCGTACATGATGACTCCTGGTTATTTCAGTGGTTCATGAAACCGGATGAACGCTACAACCTTCGTGAATATGAATTGCCCTGATGTTTACGGAAGTAAACAGAACAGGCTTAAAGATACATTTTTGCCTGGGGTACTTTTTATATTACTGTCAGATAGTGTTTGTCCGGAAACCCCTGGTTTTGCAACTCGTCATTCCGGATTCAATCCGGACCACGGAGCCCTTCGTCAAACCGCCATGGTGAGCTTGCCCTACCATCAGGGTCACCTCGCGCAATTGTTCGTCTTGCGCATCGTGCCCCCTTCCGCAGCAATGTTCATGCGACACGCTCGCCGAAATGACAGTGTTGTGATGGAGATACTTTTCTGACGGGATAATCAATATAGCCTGGGCATGTACACAAAAACCCGGTGCCCACTCGTGGGCGCCAGATAAAAGAGAGGTCTGGTGGGGATCAGCAGTACTCATCTTAGGTACAGTTTGTTTGAAACCTTTATGATTTACGAAAAAGTGAGATAAAAATTTTATATATTATTCTAAGAACAGGTTTTGAATCTGAAACGTAAGGGAGATCACCTATGGGTAAAATAAGAACGACCTTGTTTCAATCGCTGGCTATAGCACTGACGCTTGCCTGGGGACATTTCTGTTTTTCCGATGAGGGACAGGAAAACCTGGAGTTTTACGGACATGCCTGGATGCAATCGGGACAGTTCGCCAACTACAAGTATGGGGTCAAGGGTCATGAGCTTTCCAACCAGTGGATCCAGAATAACATGGTTGGCATAGGATTGCGCAGCCAGTTTCACCCCCGGTTGAAGGGTGCGCTCGGCATCGACGGCTGGCTCTCGTACAATACGTTTCCCGACAGTATGCTTATCGATCCGGCTCGGGTCAGCAAAGGCGCGGCGATAGCGCTCTGGATCGATCAGGCGAAAATGACGGTCAAATGCAGCCCAGACCCGGAGGATTCTCTGGCCGATCTTCATATCGGCTATTTTCCGTTCAAATATAACCGTGAGGCAAGAAACCTCGGCGAGTACATGTTCCGTACCGGGTGTTATCCCGGATACATCTATTCCGACGGATTCGATTTCGCCAACGCACCGCTCGCCGGATTCCGGGTAAGCAGCGACTTCCTGGGCATGTGGCACAATGATTTGTTTCTCACCACTGAACTGTATCTCTACCCGATGAATGACTTTTCGCTCACGTGGCTCACCGACGCGACACTGGGCGACGGCGTATTGAACATCGGCGGCGGAATTCAGTTGTATCACTGCCTGCCGGTCAACAACGACTATACACAGCCGAAGTATTACCAGACCAACGTGGTGGTACCCGGACAGACCCCGTATGCGCCGAACTACTACTTTGACAAAAACGACCCGCTGCACGAGGATACGCTCTTCTACACCTTCGCGGGCACCAAGCTTATGGCGCGGTTCGCCTTCGACCCCAAGCCGCTTCTGGGACTCGATATCTTCGGCGCGGAAGACCTGAAACTCTATGCAGAGGCTATTGTCCTCGGGGTCAAAAACTACCCGGCCAACCCGGACCCGGACCCGAACTGGAACATGCTGCCGGTCAACGAATTCGGGTATGAAAAGCTCATGCAAAAAATGCCCGTCATGATGGGGCTTAATCTCCCCGCCTTCAAGATTATTGACGTCTTGGCACTCGAACTGGAATACTACGGCAAAAAATACGCCAACCGGTCGCCGGTCGTCACCCAGGGCCTGGGCATGATGCGGCTGCCTGTTCCCTATGATCCCCAGTTGAACGGCGGAGAGCCCAACGGTTCCCGGGTTTCGGGAGGCGACGGCACCTACTCAAAGGAGTATTATTACGGCGGCGCTGCGCAGTGGAAATGGTCACTGTATCTGAAAAAGACCCTGCTCGGCAATCTCAGCATCACCTCCCAGATCGCCCGTGATCACAGCCGCGTCCAGACATCGCTCGCGCAGTCCATCGACCAGGAGGAGGCGCTTATTAAGGACAAGCAGTGGTACTGGATGCTCAAGTTCGGCTATGATTTTTAACCGTCACGAAAGGTGAATCACCAAAGGAACACATGAACTTGTCAACACAAACAATTTTTTAAAAAGATGGGAGACTCCATGAAAAAAACGATCGCTTCGAGAGCCGCTGTGCTGATCGCGACGTGTATGTTTGGCGTGGCAGTCCACGCCGACAACTGCTTCATCAACGGGTCCTCGGTGCCGTTGCCGCATCCTACCGCGGACCCGGCACCTACCGTTTTCACGTATAACGGCAAGACCAAGGTCTATTTCTACACCACTCAGGATATCATCGGCGGATCAGGAACCTATCCGATCGATACGATCCACTGTTACTCCTCCGAGGACATGTTTCACTGGAAGGATGAAGGCGTTTCCCTCGATGAAGACCGCGTGCCGTGGGCGAACCATAACGTGCATAAGTTATGGGCGCCGCATGTGGTTTACCTCAAAGGCAAATATCGGCTGACCGTTCCGGCAACTCATACGGACGGGTATTTCTACAACTTTATGGCAACCTGCGACAATCCGGTGGGGCCGTACATCGCGGGCAATCCCCTCCCCGGATCGGTAAGGAACGTGATTGACCCGTTTGTTTTCATCGACCCCACCGACTCCACGGTCTGGATGTCCTACCGCCACCAGAACGGGAGCGCGCTTGGCTTTGTCCAGATGAACGACAGCGCTACCCGGATCACCGGTGACATCAATAACTGCATTCAGAACCCGGGTTCAGGCACGCCTTCCGGCTACCGCGAAGGCACATGGATGTGGAAGCGCGGAAATATGTACTACCTGGTGTTCGCCCAGGTTCCGGGCAGTGGCAACGAGATCATCGCCTATTCCACGGCAACGAATCGAAACGGCCCCTGGACCTACCGCGGGCAGATTTTCAGCCAGAACAACTCTCCGTCGGAGTTCACGATCCACTCAGGCGCCTGTGAGTTCAAAGGACAGACCTATATTTTTCACCATGGCTTGACGTTTGGCGGGCAAATATTTGGTACCGAACGCTGCTCTGCCATCGAGTACCTGACCTATAACGCCGATGGCACCATCTACAGAGCAAACGCCACCACCGGTATCCCCAAGACCAATCGCGGTGTCGGGGTACCGAACGCGTATTCCGACTCGATTCAGGTAGACCGTGGCGTGATTACCGGCGCGGCGTCTGCCGCGTGGTCATACAATGCGAATACCACGGAAGCCAAGGCAAGCTGGTATGTCACCAATATCGCGAATAATGCGACCGTTAGATACGACAGCGTCGACTTTACGCCACCCGCCGGCCATGCCGGTCCCACAAGCATGATGGTGCGGGTGGCCGGCACCGGTACCGGCACCATCATCGTGCGCGTTGGATCAGCCACGGCAACACCGCTCGGCACCATCAACATTACCGCCACGGGGAACAAGACTTCATGGGCAACGCAGACCGGAAATCTCGCAAACCGGACCACCGGCAGGCACAACCTGTTTCTCACCTTCACCACATCGGGAACCAATACCTACGATATCAACTGGGTCAAGTTTGTTTCGTCTCCGGAAGTGAAGACTGTCGCGGCCGTACAAAGCGAATCCGGAATAGCCTGGAAACGGACGAGCAGAAATGTTTTTTCCATCACGGTTCCGGAAAACATGGCCCGTTCACCGGTCCGGTTGTTCAACCTTTCGGGTAAAGAGATTGCCGGAGCGATCCAAGGAAGCGTCGGTACGAATGGTCTGATCGTGACCGTGAAATCCGGAATGCTCGCCTCCGGAAATTACCTGCTCTCCGTTAGTTTGCAGAGCGGTGAGCTGCGGATACCGTTCATGTATTAACTTCGGCAGTCCGAAACGGTTAAAAACCTTCAGGGATGATTCGGTAACGAATCATCCCTTTGTAGTATTTTCCAAGGCGGAAATAAAGGATTACCGATGAAACGATTGATGGCGGCTGCAACGGCCGCGCTTGCAATGGCCCTGTTTGGCCGCTGCGTTTTAACGACGCATGAGAACGACACTCTGGCCTATGCCGGATACTCCGCCATTACCAGGTTGGACGTCGAGGCATTCGGTGTGGTTGCCCGTTTCTCGCCGGCGTCATCGGATAGCTTCAGACTGGTTGGG
Organism: Chitinispirillaceae bacterium; assembly: GCA_016926315.1. The sequence goes on along the minus strand of JAFGOU010000522.1, from coordinate 3,696 downwards.
CAGGATCCGGTCGCCGGGGTCCTGGAAACAATGGCGATTTATAAAAAGGTCCGGTGGGACCCGGAATATTTCTTCTTGCACTACGGCAGGCCGTGGCAATGGAAAAGACGATACCTTACTTCGCGAATGTATGCTATTGACGTGCTGCAGAAGAGGCTGGGGCATACCGATGCCGAACTCAGGCGCTATTATGATGATCATCAAAAGGAGTTCCGGAAGGAAGGCGATACCGGAATATCCGGTGAAAACAAAATTCTCCCGTTCGATTCGGTCTGGTTCGGAGTGGCGCGAAAGCTGTTTCAAACCACCTATGCCCCGGATTCCGGGTCGCCGGATTTGAACGGTTCCGGCGCGTTCCACCGATTTTTAACCGATGGTTACCAGGACTATTTTTTGAAAAAGTTTTACCGGGAAAAGTATGGGAAACCGTTTCCTCAAGTGGTCAGGGGCGCAAAGGAGATCAAAGGGCTGATCCATGAAAAGGACCTGCGATCCGCGGCGGTGATTCTCGCTCCTCAGGAGCGGAGGGCGTTTGAAAAAGACCCCGCCCCCTTCACCCGGTCACTTGCGCAGTGGAAGCTGTTCAGCGACAGGGCGACGTCGTCCGGATTTCTCGACCGGCACGAGGTGAAGAAGACCCTTGCATGGGCGTGGAAAATCGAGGTCGCGCAGCGATACATCAATGACCACCTGGTGCCTGAGACAATAAGGTCCGCGCCGGTCGACACCGCCATGGCGCGTTTTTCCTGGTTTGACAAAGTCGGTAATATTGAAAGGATCGTTGATACTCCAGCATGGAAAAATCATCTGACCGCGATTGCGCGGGCACAGATGACGATAACCTACGACAGTCTTATCTTTCCCCTGCGACGAGGTTTACGGGTACGTTTTATACAGAGTGAATGGCGTGATGAAAAAGGGCAGGATCCGGAGTTGCTCGCAACAACCGCGGATTCACTGCACGATGCAGGGAATGAATCCGAGGCCGCTACCGCCTACAGCATCCTTGCCGCCAACTATGTATTTACACCGCAGGGAACAAGGGCGCTTTTTGAACTTGCGGCAATCCAGGCAGAAAAGCCCGAATACTGTAACGAAGCGATTGCGAACTATCGCCGTTATCTTATGCGCACACGTGATGTAATCGATCGATCCAGGGCCATGTTTGCCGTTGGTTTCATCTACGACCGCTATCTTGGCCAGCCTGGCCTTGCCGAGGTGAATTATCAGTGGGTGTTGAAGAACGCACCCGGCTCCCCCCTGGCAGGCGATGCGGAGGTCATGCTTCACTACCTCGGTGAACCAATGCCCGGAAGCGATGAGCTTAGGGAAGACGCTCTACGCCGGGGGGCGAGAAAATGACTGACTGATAGGTATTGATATTTCGGAGGCAGACGATTTCCCTGCGTCATGCGTTCGCAAACCATGCGATCGGCGGAATCGATTGCTTGAGAAGCCCCCGCTGTCCAGGCTTGCGTCTTTCCTTGGTGGGGGGGGGGATTCGCACGATAGCCAGAGGCGATAAGGTGTTCGTATCTGGTACGGTAGTGCACGAGTGTTGCCGGTGCAAGGGCGTGCCGCCCAGCCTCTTCGAAACTTGTAAATAAAAATGAGACAGTTGATGGTTGGTGATTAAGCTATGGTTTTGCTGCTGTTCTTTGACATTGGGATTGTTGATCCAGACCTCCTTTGGTGGTAGGTTGACAACTGGGGCTCCCTTGGTGAAGCGTTCGGGATTATTGCGATACGCCTCCAACAAGGTTTTTTGTCGTTGTGCTGCGACCTGTTCTACGAGTCCATAGTGGACTTCGTAGGGGGTAAACATGGCGATACCGGCATGGTGATGTTCATCGTTGTACCAGTGAAAGAACGGCCAGCAGAAGCAGCGGGAATCTTGAATTGATCCGAACCTGTCCGGGAAATTTGGCCGATATTTGAGGGTTTTGAACGCGGATTCCGAGTAAGAATTATCGTTGGATACATGGGGACGGGAATGGGTTTTGGCGACGTCCAGATCGGCGAGCAGGTGAGCGACCTGCCTTGATGTCATAGAAGATCCATGATCTGCATGAATCGACAGTGTTCCGGGAACGATCTCCTGTTTGAGGCAAGTATCCGCGATAAACGCTTCAGCCAAAGGTAAGCCCACGGCGAACGGGGTATTTACAAATTCTCCGGTTTGAGCGATATTTATCGCATACTCAACCCGGAGGTATCCATGCCGCAGCAGCGCGACGGTGCTGATCGGTCATCATTTTATCGTACCCTATTACAAAAACGCTCCCGACAACCATCCCTCTTGCCCGCTTTTGCCGGAAGCACGGCATCAGCATCTGGACCTGGTACCATTGGAAAAAGCGGCTTGCGCATAAGGATGTTGCACTCAAGAAGACGTTGCCTGTCCGGGAGTCGTTTCTGCCGGTTTCAGTCCTTCCTTCTTATAATAAGGGCCAACCGTTTATCGAGGTCTGTCTCCGGGATGGAACGGTTGTCCGTATCCCCGGCGGTTTTGATAAGGAAATATTCAAAGCGATCATCGACACGTTTTCAGCGGCTGGTGTGCCATGACCGGCTTTCCCCTTCCCCCGCGCATCTTTTTATCGACCCGGGTGACGGACATGCGCAAGTCGATCGACGGACTGTGCGGTGAACCACGGGATTACATGGGCCATAATCCAGTCGATGATACGCTCTTCGTGTTCTATAACCGTGGCCGTGACAAGTTGAAGATGCTCTTCTGGGACCGAGACGGCTACTGGGTGTGGTACAAACGCCTTGAGTCCGGCACCTTTCAGATGCCGCTATTTGATGGAAACATGACGAGCGTGACCTTGAGCGGGGATGACCTGCACCTTATTCTTTCGGGCATAAACCTGCAGTCGGTGAAAAAAAGAAAAAGATTTCGATTATACGGATAAGAAAGTACTTGACATACAATATTTTATGAATTATATTCTTTTCGCACCATGACGAACGAAGCGATCGCCGACATTCTGGCCGAAAACAGACAGCTAAAAGGAGATGTCCTTGCGCTGAAAGACGTGGTCGCCGACCTTCAAGGACAACTGGACTGGTTCAGGCGACAGGTGTTCGGCACAAAATCGGAACGTGTCATCCCGACGAGCGATGCGCAATGTACCCTTCCGCTGGGCGATGCCCCCTCAACGCCACCTGCACGGAAAACACAGACCGTTACCTATACCCGCACCTGTCCTGACGCGAACAAGACACCGCACGGCCGGGAAGAGATCCCCGCCCACATTCCACGGGTCGACATTCCGGTTGAACCGGATTTCGATACAACGGGCATGGAAAAAGTGGCGGAGAAGATCACGGAACAGCTTGAATACAAGCCGCCTGAGTTTTACGCGAACCGTTATATCCGCCCGGTGTTCGCGACGATCATCAATGGCGAACGCACGTTGCGGGGTGCATGGATCATGCAAGGCGAGGGTTCGAGAAATCATTGACTAATGATAAACAACGCGCTTCCCATGCGCTTGACCTCATCCGGCAGCTCTATGAGGTGGAAAAAACCGCCCGGGAGCAGAACCTGACACCGGCCGATCGCCTTGCCCTGCGCAGGGAGAAAAGCGCGCCGGTGTACCATGCCCTCATCGCCTGGTGTACTGAACAGCTTGGTGATCTCAGGCCAAAGCCTCCCATCGGCAAGGCCATACTTTATGTCCTTGAGCG
>JAFGOU010000521.1 GCA_016926315.1 Chitinispirillaceae bacterium | reverse complement strand
GCTGGTGTTTTAAGGATCCGCCTGCGGGTAAAGCGTTGACAGCGGACCACGCAATATTCCCCAGCCCGGACCACCGGGAAAGATCTGAAAGTCAGGCATTAATCTGCCGCCGTTGGTATATTATGATAAAGAGTCAATGCTAACGAACCTGTTCGCAACAGGAAGCTGCAACCATGAAAAAGACCGTGCTCTGCGCGTTGTTCCTTTTAGTGTCGCTCATACTGCCGGTATCAGCCCAAAAAACCGTCTACATTCCCAGCTTCATGTCCGGTATGGACCTGAACAGCTCTTCCAGTCAATGGTGTCATGCCCGAAGCGCCCAGTCCGCCAATGTCGTGGTATTCTGGGAGCCGGGATTCGGCAGCGATCCTTCCACCGCCTCGGGCAGCTACCGGGTGAACATGACGACGCTCCTGGATGTGGCGGAAAAAAGCTATGCCGTATATCTCGACACGTTGTTGTTTGCCATACGGGGATCCTCGGTGACCGACCGGTATAAATTGATGATATTTCTTCTCTACAGCACCGAATGGGCGGCGTACGGTTCAGGTCAGGACAACCTGGTAGGAAGCCTTCATGTAAATCCCGCGGCGGCGAACAGCAACACGGTGGTCGCACATGAGATGGGGCATTGCTTTCAGTATATCACCGGGTGCGATGGTTCGGGCGGATACCGGTACGGTTTTGGACCCAACGGTTCGGGAGGAAACGGATTCTGGGAACAGTGCGCGCAATGGATGGCGTTCAAGGTGTATCCGGCGCAGCAGTTCACTGCCGGCGATTTCCGCACGTACATCCAGAACAATCATCTGCATATCCTGCACGAAACACCCCGGTATGCCAATTACTTTCTTCCTGACTACTGGACCTACAAGCGCGGCAAAACGTTCACCGGAAAGCTGTGGAAAGATTCCCGGTCCCCTGAAGACCCGGTAGAGACCTACAAACGGCTCAATTCGATATCGCAAGCGCAATTCAACGATGAAATATACGAACATGCCTCGCGGTTAACAACATGGGATCTTCCCGACATATGGTCGTACGGCCAGAATTATATAGACAGCAGGGCCCAGCCGAAGATGAATCTTACGCCGGATAATTTCTGGTCAATTGACAAGTCTGTGTGTATTGAGAATTACGGATATAACAGCATCAAACTGAATGCCCCGGCACAGGCTGCCGACGTGACCGTCACGTTTAAAGGAAATGCGGGCGCCAGCGGTTACAGAGCTCTTAACGTTGCACAGGGAGGCTGGCGTTTCGGGTTTGTCACCCTTCTCAAGGATAACACACGCAGTTATAGTACCGTGGGGATCGCAAATATGAACAATACCGCCAATCCGACCCAAACCCTTACCTTCAACTGTCCTGCCAATTGTTCAAAATTATGGCTGGTGGTTTCCGGAGCGCCCCAGGAACACTGGAAACATCCCTGGGATGATAATAATAACAATGACGAGGAGTGGCCCTATCTGGTTCGGTTCAGCAACACCAACCTGCTGGGGCAGCAGACGGAAACAACAGGACCCTTTGTGAAAAAGGGATCGGTGCAGCTACCTCCGATCGCTGGAACGAGAACCATTCATCTGCCCCAGGCAACCCGCTGGCACATTACCACTATTGCCGGCAGGCGGATTTTGTCCGGCCACGGGAATTCGATAGACATCGGTACGTTGGCAAACGGCGGGTATATTTTAAATTATTCCGGCATGCATTTCAAACTGTTCAAAAGCCCTGTATATAATTCCCGACCGTAACGCTATTGACGGGTCTCATTACAAAAAAACGGGCGACCGGATCGGTCGCCCCGACCTACAGATCCAGCACCGGTTCCGGCCTATCCAGGCTTGATTCCGTGGGCAGGCCCATGGGACCCAAGAGTTCGATAAAGGGGTCGGGATCGAGCTCCTCGACATTGACCATGTCCTTGACGTCCCACACGCCCTTGGCGATCAGTATGGCGGCCGCCACGGGCGGCACGCCGGCGGTGTAGCTGATCGCCTGCGCCTCGACCTCGCGGTAGCAGTCCGCATGATCGCAGATGTTGTAGATAAACAGCTCAAAATCGTTCTCGTCTTTTTTGCCCTTTATCAGGTTGCCGATGCAGGTCTTGCCCGTATAATTGGGCGCGAGCGACGACGGATCGGGCAGGAGCGCCTTGAGCACCTTGAGCGGCACCACCTCCACGCCCTCGGCGGTTTTGACCGGAACGTTCGAGGTCAACCCCAGTTTGGTAAGCACGCCGAACACGTTGATATAGTGGTTGCTGAACCCCATCCAGAAACGGATGGAGTTGGCGTCGATATTTTTGGAGAGGGAGTGCACCTCGTCATGACCGGTGAGGTAGAGCGTCTGCTTGCCCACCACCGGAAACTCGTAATTTTTCTTTACCGAATGGACTTTTTTCTCAACCCATTTCCGGTCGATCCAGGTCCAGACTTTCTTGAACTCCCTGAAGTTGATCTCCGGGTCGAAGTTGGTGGCGAAATATTTGCCATGGCTTCCCGCGTTCACGTCCATGATGTCGATGGTGTCGACCTGGTCGAAGTGGTGTTTGACCGCGTACGCGCACCAGGCGTTGACCACTCCCGGGTCGAACCCGCAGCCGAGGATGGTGGTCACCCCCTTGTCTCTGCAGCGGTCCTTGCGCTTCCATTCGTAGTTGCCGTACCAGGGCGGATCTTCGCATACCTTGTCGGGTTCTTCGTGGATGGCGGTGTCGATATACGCCGCGCCGGTCTGGATGCAGGCTTCGAGCACCGACATGTTGATGAACGACTGGCCGAGGTTGATCACGATGTCCGATTTGGTTTCTTCGATGAGCTGTACCAGGGCGGGGATGTCCTTGGCGTCGATCTGGCGGGAGTAGATTTTCCGGCGCGGGTTTTTCGAACTTTTTTTGCGCTTTATGCTGTCGATGATCGCGTCGCATTTGCTTTGCGTGCGCGAGGCGATGCACAAGTCGCCTAAAACGTCGTTGTTCTGCGCGACCTTATGAGCCGCGACATGGGCCACGCCGCCGGCGCCGATGATCAGGATGTCTTTTTTTCGCATAAGACGTCCCCCTTTGTTATGAAAGGTTATGAAGAAAGTGGTGGTACTCGAACGTTTTTACGACTTCGGTTTTTCCGGAAAGGC
>JAFGOU010000520.1 GCA_016926315.1 Chitinispirillaceae bacterium | reverse complement strand
CGATCAGCCGTTGGTACAGGCTGTCGGACTGAAGCGTGTCTTTACGATGCCTGCGAGCGATGGCGGCGGCCATGCAGAGCGATTTTGGCGTATACAGGGAATCGCGCGTGGAATCGGAGGCGATGCCGGTAAAGAGGTGAAACGAAGAGTCCGGCTCATCCAGCTCATAAAAAAACAGCTCTCCAATGGAATACCGCGCCTGCATGCGGTTGACGGCGGTGTCTCCGGCGGCGAGTTTTGAACGCCATTTTTCGAGCTCGCTCATGGCGTTATAGCGGCGTTCCGCGCCTGGCGTCACCAGAGAGTCCTTGACGGTGCGGTCCTTCACCTGCCGGAAATAGTTCCCGGCCTCGGGATACAATCCCTTTTTCTTCTGATAGAGCAGGCCGAGCTCATACAGCGCGCGGCCGACAACCGCGGCGGTATCGTTTCGTATCGCGGTTGAATCCCCGGTGCTGCCGATGATCTGCTTGAAAACGGCTATCGCTTCATCGATACGTCCCTGATGGACGAGTATTTGTCCCTTGACATAGAAAAGATCTCTGGTGTAGGGAAGGTAGAGCTTGTTCGCGAGCATGGTTTTGATCATGCCCAGAGCCTTGTCCAGGGAGCCGGTCTCGATACGGCAGAGAACGATGTTGCGGTCGATACGATATTCCCTGAACGGGTCTTTTTTCCTCCGGGGCGCCGCTTCGAGCAGTTTGATCGCCTCGTCGTACTGTTGCAGACTCATGTGCAGTTCCGCCAGCCGGAGGATGAGTTCCTGCTTTTTTTCGGGCGACTGCACGCCGGCAATCGCCTTTTCCAGAAGCACGATGGCCTGGGTCCTGCCCTCCCGTCGTATCGCGATCTCTACCATCAGGAGCGACACGCTCTGGTCGTTGTCGAGAGACGGATACCGGTCAAGCGCGAACTGCAGCACTTCTTCCGCCCGGGTGAGTTCTTCAAGGCCGATATACGCTTTCGCCATGTAGATATGCGATTCGGGAACAAACCTGCTCTGCGGGTACTCCTCCTGGAGCTGACGCAGATGCCGGGCCGATTTGGAAAACTCTTTTTTGTAAAAAAAGGTTTTTCCCAGAAGGAACAGAGCGTCATCGTGCCATTTTTTACTCTTGGGAAAGACCTCAAGCACCTTTGCGGCTTTCTCGATGGCACGGTCGTATTTTGTCCTGGCGTCGCCCGGTGGTTCGACCATGATGCTGTCGGGATAATTCCGGAGCATTTTCTGGTGGGCGGCATTCCCTTCGCGAAAGGCGGTCTCCGCGTTATAATAGGTGTTAAAATAGACGGAACACCCCGGTATCGTCAGAAATACCGCGACACACAACCACCTGGCCGCCTGGGCCGCAGCGGACGGCGGATACCATCGTGCAGTGCTCGACGCCCCGAAGGGTCTGGATGCAGGCGGGTCGGATCTGTCCATTCCTATGAAAATATATCCCTGCTCTACCGGTTGCGGTACCGTCATTCCGTTGGGTTTAATTTCGGACCCGTCCTCATTGTATTTTAGCATGATGAGAAACGGTACCATGATTACTCCCCCCATTGCCATTATATTGCAGATGATTGCGGCAGGGTTTTTTTTATCGTCCGCACATCCTGCTCCGGAGGATTCCGCCCTCCTGGGTGAGGTAAGCGACTCTCTCCGGGCGCTGCAGGAAACCGGCCGGCAGAGCCATCTGCATTCGACAGAGCACCACGGCCCCTTTTCAATCCCGACCGCGGCCCTTTTTTCCGCTGATGCGCCGGTCCCGAGTGAAGCGCTTTCTTTGTCCCCGCTTTGCCTGCCGGTTCGCTACGGTCTTTCCAACCGGCTCAACCGGTTCCTCCTGTACGGACATGTCGCGCCGATCATGGCCATCGCCGGATCCGGCCCGCTCATCGTCTCCGCTCCTGATCAGTTGGGCGGCACCGACGACCGGTTCACGACGGAGATCGATTCGATCGTCATCGCGCCGGGAAACAGGGTGTACTATGTACCCGCTCCCGGCGCCATGGTCACCCCGGAGGCCTCCATTTTCTGGGAAACAGGCGTTTTTGACGGAAATATATTTGCCTTCAGGTTTTCCCGTCCGCTTTCACACCGGTTGGCGGTGAACGTTTTTTCCAACTACCGTTCGTTCGCCGGAAGGCCGTTCAGTCATGACGGTAACGGCATTTATGAGTTCTACCGGTCGTTGGTTGCCGATACCTCAACCATTGTCAACCGGGGGTATAATCCGGGGATAAATGATTATGCGTCGGGGATTCAAACCGTCTGGTCCGGGAAGGGCGGCGGTTCCGTCCGGTGCGGCATCACCTATGGCGACGAAGAGAGCCAGTACCCGCTTGACAGGCCGGGAGCAGGCAGCCTGCCGGCCATGGGCCGGATCAACCGGTACCGCTCCTCGGGAAACCTCGAAAGCTCCAGCAACCGGTTGGGACCGGTTGTTCTTGACCTCGAAGGGCGGATTGACAACAGCAGCATCATCCGTCGCGCGCTAAGCGACAGCGGCGTGACCCGTCGTTCCGATGGCCTGAGCCGCACTATCGCCGGGGCGGTCCGTGCCGGAACCCTGGTCAAAACGTCTGTCTCGCCCGCGCTGGTCTACCGTATTTCCCGGGTGGAGCGGCGGCCGTTTATCGAGCAGGAAAGCAGCGCGTTCCGCCAGTCCGGGACCCTGGAGGTCGGCGTTCCGATGGAGATCGGTCCCGGCAGAAGCGTGGTGGAAGCCTCGGCAGGCGGCCTTTCCTTCAGCGCCCGGGATTCGCTCGCTTTTGCACCGATGGCGTCCGCAGCCTGGACGTTCGCCGTCCTCGACTATCGCGTCCGCGCGTATGCGTCACATTCGGCCATCCCCTGGAGTATCCCGTACGACACCGCGCTTTTTGCGATCGCCCCGTTTCTTGACCGCTATACGATGGCAGGCGGAGAGGTGGAAGCCGGCGGGGCGGCGGGCGGCTTAGTTCTTGGATGTCAATCTGTCCTGGGGGTGGAGCGGGGCACCGTTCTCATGGCGTGGCCGGACACGATCCTCCCCTGCGGGCAAGCGGGATTCACCGCGCTCGTCGCGCCCCGGCTGGGTCCCTGGCGCGGCGTTTCGGTCAGTTCCAGGACTTTTGTTTCAAGCGCCAGGCCGTTTGTCAAGACGCGGGGGTTGGTGAAATACACCGTTCACCCCGCCAACACCGGGGAACATGTCGATATCGGCATCTGGTGCGATTACTGGAGCGCCCGGGAACCGGTATGGTTTGCCGGCGATTCCGGCTGGAACCGCCCGATCCTTGATGTCGGCATGGAACTGGCGGTGCAGGCGAGTTCGTTCCGGTTTTTCGGAAAAATCGATAACCTGCTCAACAGGAAATTTGCTTATATTCCCGGCTATTACTCCCCAGGCCTGACATTCAGGTGGGGGATAGGGTGGTACCTGCAGAAGTAATCGTGGAATGGCGATTGCGGATCGCGGAATGAAACGGGGAACCGGTCGAACCGTATATTTAACATTAGAGAACTCCGGCGGAGGGTTCACCGGTTAAGGCGCTTCACGAACCGCGGCTGCCGTTCGTTTCGTGGCTGGCTTTTGTCTTTCAATCAACAATCCGCATTCTGCAATCCGCATTTACTTGACTCTCAACACTTCGATCCTGCGGTTTCGTGTGCGGCCTGAGGCGGTTTTATTGTCGTCGATCGGGTTCGCGGGTCCGAAACCGACCGCCCGGACGCGGCCCGGGGCGATCCCCTTTGCGACAAGATACTGGCGGACCGTTTCCGCGCGGAACTGGGACATCTGCATGTTGGAGGCATAATTGCCCGTCGCGTCGGTATGGCCGTGTATTTCGATTTCAACCTCCGGAAAGGACGCAAGCTTTTGAACCAGCGGATCAATGAACCGGTAGGATTCAAAGGTCAGCTCCGCGGTCCCTTTTCTGAAATCGACGCCGAAAAGGGTCTGTGATTTCGGGAAATCGATCACCTTTTTTTGCGGTTTGACCGTGTCAGGCGGGCAGCCGTCGTTCGCCGGTGTCCCGGGGACATCAGGGCACCGGTCCTTGGTGTCGGACACCCCGTCCAGGTCATTGTCGATATCCGGGCAGCCGTCCTTGTCCTCGAACCCGTCGATATCTTCCGGGTCGTTCGGGCACCGGTCAAGTGAATCGGGGATGCCGTCGGCGTCGTTATCGACGTCCAGGCAGCCGTCATTGTCCTCGAACCCGTCGAAATCCTCGCCGTTGTCAGGGCATTTGTCGCGGACGTCGGGAATGCCGTCGCGGTCGTTGTCGATGTCCGGGCAGCCGTCCTTGTCCTCGAACCCGTCGGTGTCCTCGGGATCGTTCGGGCACTTGTCGAGCGTGTCGGGAATGCCGTCGCGGTCGTTGTCGAACTCCGGGCAGCCGTTGTCGTCTTCGAATCCGTCGACGTCTTCCGGCTCGTGCGGACAGCGGTCTTCGCTGTTGACAATGCCGTCCTTATCGTCATCCGGTGTTTTGAGGTAGCCGTTCCACCCGAGAACAAACTGCACGCCAAAGGGCGGAAAAACGCCGGTGCGGTAACGGTATCCTTTGGCCGGGCCGGTCTCCGGGTTCCAGGATAGTCGAGAGCTTTTCGCGCCGGAAGAAAGCGAAAAATCGCCGACGAAGTTCAGGTACACCCCTGACGGCGTGTTTATCCTGACTCCGGGCGACAACAGCCACGGGTCGCTCGAAGGATCCAGGGAAGTGGCAAAATTACTCCAGCGCGACTCGCCGTGGACGTCGACAAACAGCGAAAACGTTTTTGTCGGGGAGTAGAGGGCGGCCAGGCTTCCGATTGCCGTATTCCGCTGGTTGCTCATGGACGTGGTGATGACCCCGCCGATGTTCAGGTGAAATTGCAGGGGAACCTGCGGCGCCACATTTCCGATATCGAAAGTCCAGAGCATGAGCCCCTTGATGGTCGGATATCTCGCGGAATAAAAGGTCGGCGCCGGATTCACCTCGTTGCCCTCGATATAGTAGGGGTGGCGGGGAAAAAAGCCGTTGTTCTGCATGCCGGTCGGTATGGTTACCGCCCCATAATAGGACTGAAAAAAGAGGCGTTTGCTCGGTGAGGGGAACAGGAATTTTGAAGAGAGTTCAAGGTCGCCGATACCGCCGTCCTGCAGGTTATCGAAACCCAGCCAATCATAGTGAAACGGCAGCGCAAGGGCGATGTCCAGGAATCGGGTGAGTCCCGCCCCGCAGAAGAGGTTTGTTGAAAGCATGCGCGCCGCTTCGCGGTTCGGATGGTCCATCGTTATCGGCTCATTTTCCCGGTTGAAAACGTTGTCGACGTAGCTCCCGGACTGATAGATGGAAATCCCGCCGCCGATATTGAGGATTGTCGCCCCCAGGGTGGTGGCTGACTGGGTCCTGATGACGCCTTTCTGGCCGTTCGAATTGACACTGACCGCATCCGCCCGAAAGACGATCGATAGGCACAGGGTTATCGCCAGCAGTGCCGCGCTTTTCAACCTCATTATTCCCTCGTCCTATGCAAGGCGTCCGACCTTACGGATCGGTGCGCCGTATCTCGATTCGGTTGTTCATGGCGCGGCCCGCAGCGGAGGTGTTGTCGGCGATCGGATCGCCGCTGCCCCTGCCGACCGCCGTAAGCCGGTGGGGAGAAATACCCCGGTTGATAAGATAATTCCGGACCGTTTCGGCCCGCGCCTGGGAAAGGAGCGTTTTATCCTGTTTTTTTCCGGACTTGTCAACGTGTCCCTGGATTTCAATCTTTACTTCCGGCCAATCGACCAGCGAGGCAACGACTTCGTCGAGGATGATATACGAGGTCGGGTCGATGGTCGCCCGTTCCGGCTCAAACGATATGCCGCGCAAAATGACCCTGCCGCGCTTGATCTCCCTGCCGCGCGATTTTTTCTTTGGCGATTCGCTTATCGCGCAGCCGCCGTTTTCAGGCGGCCCGACCTGGTCGGGGCATTTGTCAAGTGAATCGGGTACGCCGTCCTGGTCGTTGTCGATGTCCGGGCAGCCGTCCTTGTCCTCGAAACCGTCGTGATCTTCGGGGAGGTCGGGACATTTATCGAGGCTGTCGGGGACCATGTCGCCGTCGTTGTCGATGTCCGGGCAGCCGTCCTTGTCCTGAAACCCGTCGTGGTCCTCGGGTTCATTCGGACATTTGTCGAGGCTGTCGGGAATCATGTCGCCGTCGTTGTCGATGTCCGGGCAGCCGTCCTCGTCTTCAAATTTGTCGAAATCTTCGGGTTCGTTCGGACATTTGTCGAGAGAGTCGGGAATGTCGTCGCCGTCGTTGTCGATGTCCGGGCAGCCGTCGTCGTCGTTGAATCCGTCGATATCCTCTTTCTGCGACAGGCACGCGTCACGCCGGTCAAAGATGCCGTCGCCGTCCTGGTCGCGGTCTATGAGGATGCCGTTCCAGCCGATACGCACGAACGCTCGCCATTTCGGCTCGATGCCGGAAGAGATCCGCTGGGGATATCGTTCTCCGGCCTTGAGATAGGTAAAGGTTGTCGAGGGGGCGGAAAGACTGAGGTCGACTCCTGCGGTGAGCATGAAACCATTCCGCGGCGTCACGGCAAAAGCCGGCGACAGGCGAAACGGATCCCGATTGAGTTTAAATCCGTGGGAGAGGTTATGGAGCCGCATTTCCGAGGCAAGTTCCGCGATCAGAGCAAAGGAGCGGACAGGGTGGTACTCAAGTCCGCCGTTGATCAGCAGCGCGTGATCGGTGGCGGGCAGCGTTGAAAAATGGAGGCCATAATCGAGATGCAGCGCCAGGGGTATGGACCGTTTCAGCGCGCTCAGGTCAAGCGTCAGCAGCATGCGGGTCTCGAACCCGGGGTTCACGGCGGTATAAAAGGCTTCGGTGGTCGCGTTGCAGGAGTCGGTGTTGAGCGAATCCTTGTTGAAATAGGCGTTGAGCGAGTCCTTGTTGAAATAGTAGAGATGCCGGGGGAAAAATCCATTTTCGAGATTACCGGTGGCAAGTTCGAGCACGGCGAGAAATCCCATATCGAACACCGGAGACCGGAAACCGGAAAGAGCGTTGAATTTAAGAGAAACCCGCATATCGCCGAGTCCCACCTCCTGGTATCTTCCGACATAATCGAGGTGCAGGGGGAGCATAAGACTGACGTCGAAAAAATTGGCGATTCCTGCGCCGATAAACGGGTAGATATTGAAGGTTGAGATCTGGGGCTTGGGCGTATCGGCCACGAACACGGAATCAATCCGGTGGAAGGTCGCCCGTTCCCTTAAATACGACTGGTCCAGCGCGCCGTTGCTGTAGATGCCGAGAGCGACCCTGCCCACCCCGAGGGTATGCGCCGAGGTAAGCGAAGAAAGACCGCGCTGGCCGTTCTGGTTCACCATCGGCCTTTCACCGCATGCCTCATCGGCACCGGACGAAATGCCGGCCATTGTCAGAAGGGCACACCAGAGGAATGCGGCGCCTATGGCCGATCGTGATTTGCGTGCTTTGTTCATAATGAATAGGGCGACAGGAATAAAGTTCCCCCTTCAGGAACGTCCGTGTCGAGAATCCGGTAAAACGACTTCATCGCAGGTACGGCATGTGGATGAAACGGGTATGGCTAAAAAATAGTTTCACTGCAAAATACGTGCAACTATAAACGTTAAAAGAGGTCAACCTCTTTTTTATCGACTTTTCTTTAAAGGCCTTGACCAACATTCTATAATAATGATGATAGTACCATGTTTTTTTACTTGCATCAATCGGCAAACAGAAAAGGCGGCATAATCGATGGCTTCCACACCGCTCGAACTTGAGGAAAAATTCAGGAACCTGCCGACCCTCCCGACCCTGCCGGAAATTGCGTCACGTCTGATGGCAATGATCAATAACCCGCTCGTCTCCACCAACGATGTCGCTTCGGTGATCATGCAGGACCCCTCCCTTTCCGCGAGAGTGCTGCGGCTCGCCAACAGCGCATTCTATGGCATGCCGGGAAAGATCAACACCATCAATCACGCGGTGGTGCTTCTCGGGTTTAAAATCCTGACCACCATCGTGCTCAGCCTGACGGTATTCGACCTTTTTCCCGAAAGCAAGCGCTCGCGCATGTTGTTCGACCGGAAATCGTTCTGGCTGCATTCCCTCTGCTGCGGTCTTATCGCGCGGCACCTTGGTATGCATGCCGAAAAAAGGTTCCTGTTCGATCCCGAAGAGCTTTTCTGCGCAGGGCTTCTGCATGATATCGGCAAGATCGTTTTGGAGCAGTATCTGCATGACGACTTTCACGAAGCGCTCCGCGCCGCACGTGCTACCAATACGCCGCTCTTTTTTGCCGAACAGAAAACAATGGGCTTTTCCCATGGTGATGTCGCCAGCTGGCTCACCGAGGGATGGGGGCTTCCTCCCGGGATCGTGCGGGCGCTCGCCTCGCACCATGACCCCGACACCTCCGCGGGAACCGTCGACAGCGCGGGGGTCTGTCATGTCGCCGACTGGCTTTGCTACGCCATGGGAAAAGGTATTGATGGGGGGTATGCCGCGCCGGAGCCGGACACCGGACTGCTGGCCTCTTTCTGCATTACCCCGGAATCCACCGAAGCGCTCCAGGAAAAAATACAGAGCGAACTCGAGGGGGCCTCGATTTTTCTTTCTCTGTAGATCCGGCGGCAAACCCGCAGAAAAAAACTTCCACCAATAGTAGAGTACGGATACGCCCGTTGGCCGGCCGGAAAACGGCGCCGACAAAAAAAACTCCCGTCGCATCGTTATTGCATTAAATTATCTACTACCTGCCTTTCAAAACTTCGCTTGAAAGGCAAGCGCGCCATCGGCGCGACACTATGGATGGATATTGATATCGGGCGTTTTTTTT
>JAFGOU010000519.1 GCA_016926315.1 Chitinispirillaceae bacterium | reverse complement strand
ATGGATATCCGATGCGGCGTTATCATAGACGAGCTTGACGTCGCCCGCGGCATAGGAGGTTTTGATGTATTCGGAAACGCCGCGCGCCGAAACCGGGTGAATGGCGACACATAAATAGAGGAAGATCATCAATACACACACGATACTTACGCTGTTAACTCCTGGATTTTTCATACAATGTCCTCTCCTGATGGGAATTGCTTCTTTAGATGCGGGGTGCAGTTTACGCACCCGTTGCCAAACGTACTGCCTTGAAATATTTCTTGTTCGTCAAACGTTTCGCGGTCGTGCTGGAAAATTCCGACATCTTTGTAATATCTATTGTCCGTCCGAAAACCCCTGTTTTTTGAAACGACCAAAATTTTCCTGCAAGGCCGACAGCTCGTTACCCGGAATAAAAATTGATTATCGCTCGATTACCAACTCCACTACACGAATCGATATAGGTTTGAATCGCCGTAATGCCGGCGCCGCTTTTTATATCACTTTTCTTTTCCTTGTCCCGAAACTTCTGTACGGTTCGATACAGATGTTTGATCCCTTTGAGATTATGGGCCATCTGCCACAATTCTTTTTTCATT
Organism: Chitinispirillaceae bacterium; assembly: GCA_016926315.1. The sequence goes on along the minus strand of JAFGOU010000519.1, from coordinate 14,426 downwards.
GTACCTTTGGTTAGAATGTGTACCCGAACTTGAGCACCCAGTACCAATCCTTGTTTGTACGAAGCATCTCTTCTCGATCCGACATCCGCTGTTCATCTCTAGGAGAAAAGTGAAAAAGGTGGTCCCGGGCAAATAATGCAAGAACGCTGAAATGATCGAAAAACGTTTTCTTTGCATATACCGACCACTTCCAGTTGTTCGCGTTATAATCGATATTCGGGTTTTGAGGATTGTCGGGAATAGGATACCCGAATTCAAGGACATTTTTCATTGCATTAGGGCGGTCCCACTGAGAATATTCCAGTTCCAAAGCTATTACATCGAGGAAAGTAAATCCCGGGGCATTAAAGCCGGCCATAATGGGTGTTCTTTTCCAATTATGGCTATAATATTCCGCCCCCTGGTCGCCTTTATAATCTTTTAGGCCCAATATCGCCGCTTCACCGTAAAGCTTCAAGTCTTCCGGTCCTAAAAAAGAAAAATCGTCGGAAGAAAAGAACAACCGTTTCGGATCAAAGCAGAGCCTGGCCATTATCTTTGTCCCTTGGAAGGTATAGCGGCCGATTGAATCCGGGGCGCTCGGGTCGGTAAAGGCGGTTTGCGACGCAATCGGTGTAGTTACCTTTGAATTGGTGGAAATCAACCTGCTGAACATCACACCACCCCCAACCGTAATAATGTTCGCACAGCTGTAATCCAAAAGATACGACAGCGAGAAATCAAAGAACGACGGTAACTGGAGTTCCTGGGTAAAAAGCTGATGTAGGTGCAAGCTGTTGTTAAAAAGATTCAGACTTAATCGCGTACCGGCAAGGCGCTCATATGCTTTGTCTATGTCGGTAAAAAGTATGGGAGGATAGGTCCCGCTTCTAAAAAGATATTCGCCGAGGTTGCGAGCGTTTGAATTGTACTTAAAAGGAAAATACCCTAATTCGAATTGCAGCAGCGGGTTGTCCTTCTCGCCAAAAAACGAAAATGCTCCCGATGCCTGCGTAATATAAAAAGTCGTCATGGGTGTTCGGGGACTCATGGGCGATAGCGTCAGTTTTTCGTCCGGAAACGATTCATACCACATTTTGCCGGTCGCTCCGGCAACGATACGAATATTGTCATTTATTAAACAAGTACCCGTGAAGTTAACAAAATTGCGGAACAGCCAGCGGTGGGTAAATTGACTCTCTCTATGCCAGGCGGATTGAATCTGGCCGGATTCCATGCTGGCAGATCCTGACAACGTTGTAGCCACCGAGCTTGCGTATGAGTTACCATCAATCATCCCAGAAATGATTGCCGCGACAACCGCCAGAATAAAAGCCTGCTTCTTCATGAATGCTCCTTTTTCTTCACCGACACGGATATCGATGGTTAATAAGTGATGAACCCAAAGAAAACGTTCATTATGATCTCCCCTCTTTTCCTTCCCGCTTTTCTCATGAGGGGGAAGGACAATCGAGACAGGGCAAAGGAGAGATGATTCGTCAAGAAAGCAAACACTCCGGTAGTAATCATAATCCTACCGGACCATGCACTTCTTTACAATTGACTGCTGTGGAGTAGTCAGGTTAACCACATACGTTCCTTGCATTAACAGGTTATCGGGAGAGGTCCAGGCGCTTTGATGGTTAACATTCCTGGAGAAAAGCAACCGGCCGTTCAAATTGAAAATCCGGACCTTGAAACTGCATTCATATCCCACATCAACAGCAATCTTTCCCCGTAGAGGAATAATCGCATTTAAAGAGAGCGGCGGAAGAATTTTCGGCGGTGTGATGCCGGTGATGGGATCAGGCCCGATGGCAACCGCCATTTCCACGACACTGGTCCTTGTCGCCTGGAGCGGGGTCACCGACACGGAAAAGATTTTCGACGTCTGGTTATAGGAAACCGACCCGACCTGACAACCTGTAATTGCTATCGCTTTGGGTTGTGTCGCGCCGTAGCCGCTCAGGGTCACAGAAGCCTCCTGCGGCTCAAGAAGCGCCGTTGCGTTTATCTGGGATGCGGAATGGGCAAGCACGCTCACCCGCTGTTTGCCGCACCCGATGTATTTTTTCAGGTCACCGAGCAGGGCAACACCCGATGGCCCGACCGGTGCCACTATGTAATAGGCATACGACCCCGATGCGGCAGTCCCGGTGACAGCGTTACCGGCTGTTATGACACTCCCCGTACGATTAACATAATTATACGCAAAGAAATTTCCCGTCAACCCCTCCGCGGTTGGCGTAAAGGAATAGTTGCCCGGAGTGATGAAGAGATACGCTGTTTTGATGCCTGCTCCATGGTCGGTATAATTCATTCCCACGGCGCCTGCGGGTCTGGCTTTCGCGAATTGGATCATGGTCCAGTCGGTAGGGGTGATCGTTGCGTCCGGCCGAACCAGGACGCCGTCTCGCCGGGTTACTGGAAGAATGTTTGCCGCTACTTCGTTTCTCAGCCTGTCGCTGAAAGCGCAAATACCCCCCGAAGCGACCATCGCCATAACGCAAGGAATATTGCTGCTCGGGAAGACGTCGACCCAGGGATAGGAACCAACTGATTTTACAAGACGTGAAGCAAAAAGGTACTGTATGAATTTGGAGCTGTTGAATGCGTCCTGAGAAACGCGGATGGTCGTCTGGTTGCTATATTTGCTTGCCTGCAGATAGTTCTTGGGTTGTACCATGCAATATTGCATGGTGATGCCCTTGTCGGCGCATGCTTTTGCCATGTTGTCGAACACCTTATCGGCGTCCCCGAGAATATTCGCGGGCATTGCCTTGGCGTCGAGCCAGTCCTGTTCGTAATGCTTTAACCCGTAGGCGGCCATCGGGTCGATTATCTCCTTCCACGGGGCCAGTTCTTTAAAAAGACCTCCTGATATTGCTTGCGGGTACTTTGCCGCGAGCGGGGCGCAGCTCATCTCGTACCATCGCGATTGCGTTTGTAAGGGCAACTTCAGCCGGTCAATGAAGCTCTGGAAGTTGTTATGGAACAACTCCGGCGCGGCGGACGGCAAATATTTATAGACCCCGTTGGCGGAATTCCATGTTATGCTTGATCCGCACCCTTTGTCATACCACCAGCTGTCGAGCATCATGTACCCTAAATTGATTCCAAGGACTTTTGCATAGCGCTCCTTGACGGCAAGCAGCGTTGAATCGTAGGCCCCGCAAGCGGCATCGTAGGAATAATAATATCCCGCCCCATTGTCCGTGTAATAGCCGAGGGTTTTCAGGACAATATCCTCATCGGGTAAACGCGGGGTTTTACCATTATATGCCCGGAGTGTCTGGCCCCAGATGTCCCAGGTGTTATTGATCCCTTTTCCCACGGCGAGAAGGGTGACATGCTGGTACCCTATGGGAAGGTTCGTGGCCATTGATCGGAGCCCGATTTTTATTGAAGACGTGGAATAGGATGCCGCGGTCTCAAAAAAATTGGCCGCGGGGCCAAAAACAAAGGTATTGCCGAGGTCGTCGAAGGAGGCAAGCGGACTGTCACCGGCGATGCTCCCCATGCTGAACCGGTAGGCGCCCCAGAGGCCCGCATATCCCAGGACATTCGGATTATTCGGGAACGTTGTAAAATTTGGAAAGGCGGTTGAAAGGGAGGTGACCCTGGTGAGCGCTTTTGTCGTAAACAGGACTGTTCCATTCTGGTAGAGATTAATGCTGCCTTCCAGAGAGCCGTTATCGGTATACTTGAAAGAGATACCGGTTCCGGGCCCGATCTGATCGCCAACGGTAATTTCTTCAATAGCGGTCAGGGCTTTTCCCAGGGTCCCTCTAAAGCTCCATGCCGGGCTGACGGTAGTAAGTATATAGCTGCCGTCTGCATTGACTGTTAAGGAATTCCCGGCAATAGGGACCGTGATTGTTAAAGAAGAGCATAATGAGGTGATAATCAGGACCAATCCGCACGCCATTGCATTCCTATGGTGGTGAAAGAAATTGCTTCGGCACATACTCTTAACTCCTTTTAAAAAGGGTTGTAATAGGTTTGACACGTCTTTGCATTCGTAATGAGCGTCTCTGAAAATTCCAATAGCCCATGTTTTGATCTTCCTTTCGTGAATTGATAAGTTTTAAAATGAAAACGGCGGCGTAGTGCCTTTCCAAGCAATGCGCATGACGTTATTCACGTAACTGCCTGATGTGACCTTGTAGGGGTGCCTCAGGCAGTTTTTGTTTCTACGAAAATTTACCTAAAATCCGACCTCATCGAAAAACAACCAGCCGATCGACACTGTTCTGATTCATGTAGCACAACCGTATCCAGTCGGCGCTTCGCGAGCGGTTGGCAATGGTTACCTCATCGATTATGCCGTTCCAATAACCATAGAGGCTATCGGCACGCTTGCCTATCTGCACATCGAGATCCGAAGTACGGGCGAGCGGAGACCCATAGACGTCGATCGTACTGTCCGCGCACCGGCCATCGACATACAGGCGCATATCGCTCCCGTTGCGCACGCCGGTCAGCAATTTCCACTCACCCGCGGTCGGCGTGGCAAAATTCCTTTCCCAACCAGCTCCGCTCCTGAAATCATACACCTCCCAGAGGTTGTATCCGCTGAGATCAAGGTTGTAGTTTCTGTTCCCCTTTGAGATAATGTAATACGCCGCGCTGTCAATCGTCGTTGCATACACCCATGCGGAGAGGGTATACGTGCCGTCTTCCGGGAAACTCAGTTTGCTCCGCGCGGTTCCCGTCAGTTCTATATAGCTTGACGTTCCGTTAAACCAACGGGCATTACCGATCATTCCATCGACGGAGAAAGCGGCAGTCATGCCATGGGGGGTTCCATCGTAATGATTCCCCGTCGCGTCAAAGGCCGCGGCAGCACCCGGTTCATGCAAATGCCACGCGCCCATGAATCCGTTCGCCGTATCGAATACCGCCGCGCTGTTTGAATTATCGGATGCATGAGGATTTCCCCAATACATAGTGATTGACTGCGTGCTGTCGTTGCCGCGAATGGAATCGATTTTCACCCAGATTTCCGCCCGCTGACCAGCCACGTCCCAGCGTTCGACTTCGAAATCGAGAAACGCGGTGTCTTGTTTTGTAAACCTTATATCGGCGCCATCATCGTGCGCCTGCGAAAAATCGAAATTGCCGGCATGGAGCCTGATAAGCGCCGGGAATCCCGTCACGGTCCCGGCCACGTTTGCCCCGGTGGCGGAGGTGTTCAAAACGAGGGGACGCGCGTATTTCCACGATGGATTGCTGACAACGACGGTGTCGTTCGGTGGTACGGCGACATCATGTCGGATCGTGTCCGTCACCGTATCGTTAGTGGAAGCATACGCGATTTCCGGTACCATACCCGCCGGAACGGAGTCGATCACCACGAAGTCGGTATGGTTATTTAGAAAAGTAAACAGGGAAGTGCCGGGAATAAACGTATAGCCGAGGGCGCCGTTTACGCCGGAAGGTAGAAATACTTTCACCGATCCGGCTTGCCGCATCGAATAAGGGGGAATCGTAACGGCGGCTCCGGTGACACGAATATCACTGATCAATATCCTGATAGTACGTTTTGCATGGATAGCCAGTACCGTATAACGGCCCGGGGAGACCTTGGAAAAATGGTAGTACCCATCGTTATCAGTGGTCAAAAACGGGATCGTCCGCGCTTCTTTGACCGGATCATAGTCGGAGGGAAACAGCGCAACCTGCGTCCCTATGGCGGGTGCGCCATCCGGCAATATCAGTTGTCCCGTTATTCTGGCTTCGCCTTCATGCCCGATTCCGCCGAGGTCTGCGCAGGTGAAAAAGGCGGCTGCAGCAGCGGCTACTATGACAAGATGCGCGGATCTTCTCATAGGTCCCCCTTCTTTTCCGTATTGGGTTCAAGGCGGCTGGAAACCGGAAAAATCTGCATATTAATATGATAAGCACGATCAGGAGACGTATCGGCCTGCGCCATGGCGATGACCCGCTTCCTGAACTCCCGCGCTTCTTCATTGACCTTCTCAAAGGTCGCTTTTGACATGGAGAACCCGGCCCATGAGATGGAGCGCTCATCGCCCCGAAACTTCCGGAGCGCCTGCCTGGCCTGGATCATCATAGCTTCGGCATAGGAGCTCAGTGCGAGCGAGTGGCCTTCCGCGTACGCGCTGATGCCGGGATGCTCGCATGAATAGGTGCCGTCATCCTTTTTTGTGATGAAGCGCAGCCGTTCCAGAAGCGCGACCGCTTTTTGCGCCTCGCGCCGCGCAATAGGAGGATCGACCATTTTCGCGAGCTCACCGAAGTCGCCCTGGAACGGATAGAAGGAGAGGATATCGTGAATCGCCGCGTAAAACCACTTTTGATAGTACTCGTACTGGTCGGGTTTGAGAAGGACCGTGCCGGTTTTGTTGAGTCGTACCATTTTGCGTAAATAGCGGTTCTTTTCGTCCATGGAGCGGCACTGGTTGTAGTTGACCATGTGTAGAAGATAACTGGTTTCTTTTTTATTCAGGCCCATAAAACCGGCAAGACGCAAGGCGTGGTTTTCGGAGAGTTTTGCTTTATTTTTAAGAATCATCAGGACATGCGCCGGCGAATTAAAGCCCAGGGCATCTGCAATGGTGCGATAGGTGCCTCTGGGACGCCGCTGTTTTTGTTCGGTGTACCACGCCTTGATGAATTTCCGGTAGTCGGTGAATTTAAAGATATCTGGCATAGGTGTATACCTGTTGACGCCTTTTGCAATAAATATAAGATAAAATTAATTATTTTATTAATTATTTTACAGCAAAATATTATTTTATATATAAAAGTGTTTAAATTCAACAACTTATCATGCTGATTTATAATAAAAATTATTCACAATCGATTTTTTTCATAACTTTGGCGTTAATAGGCCTTATATTAAGAATACCTGTTTTTGAAAAACAGGATTCTTATAACAAACCCAAAAGGGGGGGATGTATGCATCACGGAATGGTCGTTATTCGTCTTTCGCTCGTAGCTGTTGTGTTTTCCACATTTTTTTCAACAACCGCTTTTTCTCAGCAGTTTTCTCTTCCCCAGACAAAAAGGGAAAAAATCAAGATCGATACCTCGTGGAAATTTTACCGTGGCGATGTGACCGGTGCCCAAGCTGCGACCTTCAATGATCAAAGCTGGTCGACGGTGCATCTACCGCATACGTTCAGTACTCAATCATCCTTAGGCGGTTCTCCTTACCGGGGCATCGGTTGGTACCGTAAACACATCACGCTTAACCCGGCATACCAGGGCAGAAAGATCACCGTGTACTTCGAAGGGGCGGCGACCGTGTCGCAAGTCTGGATCAACGGGACCTCTCTTCCAACGCATCATGGCGGTTACAACCCGTTTTGCTACGAAATTTCCCAATACTGCAAGTTCGACGGCTCCGAAAACATCATTGCAATGAAACTGGACAATACCTATCAGAAGGACACGCCGCCGGAAAAGCCGAATGGCTCAGGACTTGATTACAATATATACGGCGGTATTTACCGCAATGTTTACCTGATCGTTTCGGATAATGTTTATATCCCGGAAGCGGTTCACGATTGGAGCAACAGTTTCGCGGCCCAGGGCGGCCAGTTCATAACTTATCCCAGGGTTTCGGCCGCTTCGGCGACGATCAATATTGAGTCCTGGATAAAAAATACCACCGCCGCCGCCGCGAGCTGTAAATTGGTCGTCACGCTTGTGGATAAGAACAATGCCGTCGTGCAGAGCGGCGAAATCACGGTAACCGCCGCCGCGAATGGCGTCACCAAGGCGAGCCAAACCCTGACCGTCGCCAATCCCAACCTCTGGTTCCCGTGGAAGACGTATATGTATTCCTTATATACCGTCGTGTACAACGGGACGACTCCGGTGGATTATTACCGGACAAAAATCGGGATACGAAAGCTCACCTTTACAAAAACCAGCGGCGTGTACTGCAACGATCAATCGTTCAAGATTCTGGGGCTCAACCGCCACCAGACCTGGCCCTACGTCGGCGCCGCGGTGCCCAATATCCAGCAGGTCCGGGACGCCGTATTACTTCACGAAGGGGGGTGCAACTTCGTCAGGTGCTCCCACTACCTGCAGGACGACGCGTTTTTTGACGCATGCGATTCACTCGGGCTCCTGAGCTGGGTCGAGATTCCGGCTTGGGCTTCGGGCTTTACGCCTCAAGCTTCGATGCAACCCTTTACCGACCGCTGCATTGAGGCGAACCGTTCAAACATCCGCGTAGGCCGCAACCACCCGTCGATCGCCATTTGGGGCGCGGGGCTGAACGAAGGATGGCAAAGCACCGCGTGGGAACAAATTATGCACGACGCGGCTAAAAAAGAAGATACCACCAGGCCGACCACCCAGTCGCGCAACTATGCAGTCTCGAATAACGTTTTCGACTTGTACGGCGGCAACTGGTTCACCGATGTTCCCGCCTCAAATCCCGATCCGAGTACGCTCGGGTTCCTCCTTTCCGAGCACACAGGCCATACATTCCCTACCGGCCGCACCGACGCTGAAACACGGCTCGTCGAACATGCGGGAAAGCATGAATATATGAACTCTGGCTGCCGCGTTGCGTCAAAGACATGGATACACGGCAACGTCGGGTGGTGCGCATTTGACTACAATTCCGGCGGAGGAATCCAACCGCACGGCGCCATGGACCTCATGCACATTCCGAAATTTTGCTATTATTTTTACAAGAGCCAATCCGCGGGCGATAACTACGACGGCAAAATACACCCGATGGTATACATCGCAAATTATTATAAATCAAATTCACCGCTGGACCGGCTCGTTTTTACCAATTGTGAACAGGTACGCCTCTATAAAAACGGTACGCTCGTCGGCACTAAAACGCCCAGCGGGAACAATTGCGCGCATCCGTCCATCACCTTTTCGAACGTTTCATTCGAAGCCGGCGAACTCAAGGCAGAAGGATTAATCGGCGGCCAGGTGGTAGCGACGCATGTCGTCAAAACACCAGGCACCCCGGCCAAAATAACGCTTACTACCGATCCCGACACTATCGAGGCCAATGGCAGTGATTTTTCGCGCGTCATCGCCGCCGTCGTGGATAACAACGGCACCGTGGTGCCGACCGCAACGAACTCGATCTCTTTTTCGATTTCAGGCAGCGGCGGATCGCTGATCGGCCAGAACCCGGTGAACGCGATAGGTGGGTATCATATCATTCTCGCCCGCGCCGGTCTAATCCCCGGTACCTTGAACGTATCGGCGACCTCTGGCTCCATGACCTCAAACAGAGTATCCATTGTAGCGCTGCCGATGAACGCAAACACGGATATCATTCTCCATTCGTCCTTTGCGGACAAGCCGATTCATCCTTCCGAATGCATTAAAAAAGTGGTTGGCGGGCGATTGGTTCTCCCTGCCTCGGCCAGCCCCCAAGCATTCTCGGTATTCGATTTGACCGGAAAATGCGTGCACTCCGGCGTCGCCAGGGGCGGAATTATCGATCTTCGCAGCAAGGAAAAGGTAGCACGCATCAGTATCGTGCGGATTGAGAAAGGAATAAACCGCTGATGCGCGGGAGCTTCCGGGGTGCCCCGGGTTTTCCGATCTGGTCGACGCCCTGGTACGGGGCACTAAGCGTCATCGCCGAGCTCGGCGATGCATTACTAAGGGTGTTTTTTTATGGGCGGGGTGCGGCAAAAAGCCTGAGCCCATTGACCGGTTCGGAGGGATTTCTCAATGGTCCTTCAAAACCATGCAAAAAAGCAAGCACCGCCTCGGCGTGATTTTCCATGAACTACAAAATATTGCGGGACGGGGTTTGCTCATGCGTTTTTCAGTGAAAGGCAACAACTATTTCAGAAAGCGTAAGTTCCATTTCATTCCGTTTTAAAGAGAGGGAGGGTGTTGTTATGCTGCAACAGCAACGGATGTTTCTTAAATGTAACGAGCTGAAGCCGTGGAATCGGTTGGCTCTGGCAGCCGCGCTTGTCGGTTCTTTTTTCCTGCAAACGGCGTCGGCCGCGACCATGGACACCATCGGCAATGTTCGCGTGTCGTGCTTGTCGCCAATCCTCGTCCGAATAGAGGCAAAATCATCCGCCGGAAACTTCGAGGACCGCCATACCCTAATGGTCGTTCAGCGCGACTGGCCCGCGGTGCAGCGCGCCAGGACCACGGAGGGGACGAGCGTTATTATCACCACGGCGAATTATTCGGTCACGGTTCCCAACAACGGCAGCGCCATCACCGGGACCAAGGTCGTCTGCAACACTCGGACGGTATTTACTTATAGTACTCTGCCTTCCGGCGCGACCAACTTTCCGGCGCCCGACGAGCTCGGCCCCGGATACATTATCGCCGACGCCCCGCGCGTCGTACAGCCTTCGTGGGGCTCCGTCCCCATGCCGGCCGGCGCGCTGCCCGCCACCGATCCGCTCTACGCGACCCAGGGGTGGGATTACCGTTACACCAGCACGCCCGATGTCTATGTCTTTGTAAACCCGCAGAAAAACTACTACAACGATTATCTTGCCGTGCGCAAGGATTTCCTGCGGCTCACCGGCCCGGTTCCCTTAGTGCCGCGCTGGTTCCTCGGGTTCGCCAACTCCCGCTGGCAGGCCGTGTCGGACAAGTATGTGCTGGAAAAAGCCGACCGCTACCGCTCCGAGAAAATCCCCATTGATATTTACGTGGTGGATACCGACTGGCGCACCGGCGAATACGACTACAACCGCACCTATTTCCCGAACCCGACGCAGTTTTTCGCCGACATGCACGCCCGGCATTTCAAGGTTGTCTTCAACGACCACCCGCAGGGCTCGGGCACCGATTATCAGAAGCGGTGGAACGGCCTGACCAGCAAGATGAACGACGGCCTTGACTTCTGGTGGTTCGACCGAAACTGGACCGCTATCATCAGCGCGCCGGTATCGGGAATTGACCGCGAGACGTGGGGAAATAAAATGTACTACGACATCCAGAAGACCTTCCTCGAACAGAAGTACAAGAAAAAACTCCGTCCGGCGCTCTTCGGCATGCGATCCGGCGATCCGGCGAACGGCGCGGTCGATCCGATCTCGAAACCGCACCCCGGCTCGCACCGGAATCCGGGATGGTGGACCGGCGACCAGTCTTCTACGTTCAACCTCATGTCCAAAGGCGTCGTTGCAATGGTCTCCGACGGCATCCGTCTCCTGCCGCACGTGCAGAACGACATCCCCGGATTCATGGGATGCAACCCGGGCGATGAACTGTATACCCGCTGGATGTCGGCCGGTTGCTTCTCTCCCATGCCGCGCGTGCATGGTACCCGTTGCGGCGAAGGCAGCCTTAAGCGCTACCCGTGGGAATTTTCGAGCAACACCAAAACCATCGTCACCCGGTACCTTGCGCTGCGCTATCGGCTCATGCCCATGATGTACACGGCGCTGCGCAAATGCTACGAGGACGGATCGCCGCTTTTGCAGCGGTGCGACCTGTTCTGGCCCTCGTCGGCCAATCCTTCGTCGAAGAGCAACAATCAGTACCTTTTCGGCGACGACCTTTTGGTGAGACCGACCACGGCCACCGGCGGCACCATGTCCACCGGCATCCAGGTATCGACGTGGATTCCGCCCGGGGACTGGATCGACGCCTGGACCGGCCAGACGCAGACCGGCCCGAAGTCTATCAACGTCGATTCCAAGCTGTGGCACCATCCCCTGTTTGTCCGCAAGGGCTCGATCATCACGCTGTGCCCGGACATGCTGTATACATCGGAAAAGCCGTGGAACCCGATAACGCTCGAGGTGTTCCCTCCGGCCGCCGGAGGCAGCGTGATACGGACGCTCTATGAGGATGATTTCGAGACCTTCAATTATGAAACCGGCGAATACACGAAAACCGATATCAGCGCCGTCCGTACCGCGGACGGCATGCGGGTCACCATCAATCCCGCGCAAGGCGGGAACTTCACGGGCAAGCTCGCGACGCGGGCCTGGATAGTCCGGCTCCATCTCGACGCGGCCCATACCGCGCAACAAGTGAAGGTAAACGGCGCGCCGGTCGCCATCGGCGGCGCTTGGACAAAGGGCAATTCGCCCGAGGCGCGCAAACTCGACCCCGCCCCCATGCCCAATCCGGTCACCGCCGCCAATTTCCCCATCCCGCTGCAGGGCGAGGGGCAGGCCGCGCCTGCCTCCGCCGCGGGCCCGGTCATCGAAGTATGGGTGCCTGCCGCGGCAACGACAACGACCCAGACGGTCAATTACGGCGCGGACGTGGGCGCGCGCAGCATACTGCGAAACGGCGGGTTGCAAGGCCGGTTCGCGGTCAAAAACCTGGCTTCCGGCAGGTTGCAGGTGAGCTATACCATGCCGGCGACCTCCGGGGATTCGCGGCACCGGGTCAAAATCGTGCTGACCAACCTGCGGGGTGAAACCGTGCAGACGCTCGTTAATAAGTCCTGCGACGGGCAATACTATAACGAAACCGTCGGGGTCAAAGCCGGCGCGGGCGTGTACCTCTGCAAATTGACCATTGACAATGCCACGGCGGCTATTACTAGGCTCACGCTGGAAAAGTAAGCCGGCAGCGGCCCGAACGGAACCACGTAATGTCCTAATTAGCCTACCTTCGCAGGCCTCCCCCGAAAAACGGGGGAGGCGCGGGGCGGGACCTTGGGAACCATACAGCGTACTAGAAGGGAAGGTGTATTCATGCAGCCGAATGTTGTGTTGAAAAAAGGATGGATAATGGTATTGATTGCCACGGCCGTCGCCTGCCAGGTTTTCGGCCAGGAGAAAAAGGAAAATTTCGATATGCGCGGCTGGGGCGGCTATGAGTTCGGCCAGGTGATGAAGGGCACAAGCAAGTACTACGACATGAACCATATATGGCTCCAGCGCGCCTACTGCCAGACCACGGTCGACGGCAAGGTTCGCGACCGCGGCCACTGCCTGCTCAGTTTTGAAAGCATGTTCAGCTATTCGGAGCCGCTCATTGACAACGGCGACGTAACCAAGAAACCAGTGAACTTTTTCTATTTTCACGAAGTGCAAGGCACGTACGACTGGGGAGATCTCGAGCGGCCCTGGCTTTCGATCGCATTCGGCTATTTTCCTTACAAGTACAATCCCGATGCCCGAAACCTAGGGGAGTACCTGTACCGAAGCGGAACGTACCCGCCCTATATACTGACCAATTTCGATTTTCCCATGACGCGCGAGCTGGGGGCGCACGTGACCGGCCGCTGGGTGCCGTCGAGCATTATCGAGTTTGAGGGAGATGTGCTGTTCACCACCGAATCGAACCATTTCCCGCCCGGAGATTTCTCGCTTGCCATGCTTCCCAAGGTATCGTTTTTTGATGGCATATTCGACATCCAGGGCGGCGCGCTTCTGTCTCGCCTCTTCTCGATCAATCCCCTGCGGACTACCAAACACGATACCAGGAGCGTCTATAAAATCGACAGCATTTCCGCCGGCGTGGACCCCAATACCGGCCTGCCGATCATGAGATATGATTCTTCGTTCTTTACCTTTTCGGGTACAAAGCTTATGGGACGATTCTCCCTGGACCCTCTCAAAGCAATGAAGCGCGAGACCGATGCGACCCAAATACTATGGAAGGACGATTTAAAGCTCTATGGCGAAACGACGATTATCGGTTTAAAGAATTACCCCATAAATCTTGCTAAAACCTATGCTTACGATAGCCTTATACAAAGAATGCCTATCATGCTCGGCATAAACCTTCCTACGCACCAGTTCACCTCCAACTGCCTGATTCCCGGCATACTGGGCTGGGGGCTTGAGCCGAATTCAAAACGGAAAATCATGAAAGGCGGGATTTTCGGCGCGGCGGGCCTTGTCTGGGGAGCCGCCTCATGGCTAGGCGACCGGTATCTGGGATGGAAATCCAGGCTGGATCTTATCGCTTTTGAGTGGGAATATTTCGGCTGGAAATACGCCGATGACTACACCAAGGTGTTCGACGACATGCTTCCGATTCCTTCGGAACGCATGCCCGGCGTGAACTATTCCGCGGACGATCTGAAGTGGTCGCTCTATATGAAAAAAGATTTTCTCGACGTGTTTTCATTCAGGTTACAGCTTGCCCGCGACCACATGCGGCCCATCTGCAACGATACAAAGGCCGAAAACAAAGCCGCCGTGCTCATAAGTCCCGACCACTGGTACTGGACTGCAAAAATCTTTTACGGATTCTGAGGCGGATCTCAGGCTCGTTTTCCGTCGCAGTGTTGGTTTTTTTGGTACATTCCCGCGGCATCCCGAGGTGATCAGCCCCGCCCATTTTTTACCTTCTGATAAAAAGTTAAAGGTACGGATCGGGGTTTTACTTCCGCGGAGCTGCAGAAGCAGGCTTCACGAACAGCACGCCGGCGGGCAGGGTTCCGCCTGAAGGATTGTTCCGGCGGACACGAGACTTTTAATGAGCGCGCTGTTGTCGACCGTGCCCACGATGATCGCATGCGCCGAGAGTCCAGTGGT
>JAFGOU010000518.1 GCA_016926315.1 Chitinispirillaceae bacterium | reverse complement strand
GGTGGCGACCTACGGCCTGGCCATCGGGTTCAGGCAGGACCTGTCGCTGTTCCTGTTGCCCGCGGTCCTGTACGCGCTGTGGAAACACCGGCCATCGATGCGGCAGCTGGCGGTAATGGCCGCAGTATTTGCGGCATGCACAGCCCTCTGGTTCCTGCCGACTATGGCGGTTTCGTCTCGGTCGCCGGTTGCATCGTCCTCAGAGCTGTTCCGGACCTTTGCCGCGGGAAGCTCGGTTTTTTTAGGCGCGCCGCCGCTTGAGGCGTTTCGCTGGGCGCTTCGGTTTGTTCTTTACGGCCTGGGGGTCTTTGGTCCGGCAGGAATCGGCTACCTGGTGGCATGCTGGGTCAGGGCAGAGGCAAAAGACCGCCTCCTGCTGGTGATCGGGGTGTTGCCGTCCCTGCTTTCCGGGCTGTTTTTTCATGCCCCCAAACCCGGGTATTACGGCATTGCGGTCGGTTTCTTTCTCGTCTGGTCGCTGTGGGCGGTCCGTCCTGTTTTACGAACGCGCCTGTGGATCGCGCTGACCGGTCTCAATGTTCTGTTTTTTGCGCTGGTCCCTCCGATGCACCTGATACATTTTGAAAGTGCGGCGGTAAAAAACCCGATGGAGAAAATAACGAACCGGCTTTCGGCTGTCGGCGCCAGCGGAGCGCACGAGCTGCTCAGGGCGAGGGCGTATATGCGTCATCTCGATTCCCTCTTTATCGGAAGAACGTGCGTCGATCCGGAAGGGGTTGCGACCGACATGCGGATTCTTTCCTACCTGGCGAAATATCGCTGGCACAACACCGTTGCAACCGTACCCGGTCAAGGATGCGGAAAGCCGCGGGAACCCGGGCCGGAATGATCGGTGGCGCAGCCGCGCTGCTGGCGGGTATCGGCCTCCTACCAGTTGATTGAGCAGCCGGCGATCGGCGTGATGTTGAACGGTTTGATCTCGATAAACCGTTCGCCGTTGAATTTGTATTCAAGCGTCGGCGTATAATCCAGGGCGTTGAGCACCTCGAGGAACGCTTCGGTCCTGCACGCCCCTATTTGTTTCGTGATCGCATACCGGGTGCTGGCGTTGACAATGCGATCGAGACGGCGTGAAAACCAGGGAGCGCCTTTGTCGTATACCGCCACGTTACGGCTGATACAGTCCTTGACGATCCTTTCCGGGCAGAACGGCCGCCCGCCCGCGCCCTGGAGCGAAAACGAGAACTGGTGGCTGTTCATTACGGTCAAACCAAAAGAGATCGCGCAGGTGTAGCCGATGTCGGTCCAGTCGTTGTACCACTCGCCGCTTTGATAGCGGTTCTTTACGTCGAAGAGCGAACCGCCGATGGAATAGAAAAAGGATTTCATGCCGTTACCGTTGAGCGAGGTTTCCAGTCCCAGGGCCCTCCGTCTCCCTTCAGGCGCGGCCACGGAGAGCTCGCCGCGATCGTTCCAGAAAAGGCTGTTCTGGATGTCGGGAGTGACCAGGTCGTATTCCCGGTCGTACCATTTATAATACGTTTCAATGCGAAATTCGTGTCGGGTAAAAAAATACCGGTCATACCCGATGGACCCCTGCCACAGGCGCCGCGGTTCCATTTGGCGCAGCAGGCGGCGTTCGATGCCGGTGATGGAATCTCCGGCCGTTATCGGCGACAGCCAGTCGAAAATGATGGAGGGCATGTCGGTCGGAAACTGGCTGTAGCGGCCAACGGACAGGGAAACGACGCCCGCGCCTTCGGGGCTGACCGACAATGACGCCCGTGGGGAAAGGGCCGCATCGTCAAGCAGAGTAAAGTAGTCGGCGCGGAAACCGATCGTTGCCGTCACCGGCCGGTAGAGCAATGAATATTCGAGAAAGGCGCCCGGTTCGATTCCGTAAAAGGCGGCCTCTTTGACCGCCGGCTCCTTGTGCGTGATTATCGTAACAGGCGAATTTTCGCGGCAGACGATACATTCGCCATCGAACTGCGATTCGTCGCGCAGCCGGAAGGTGTAGCTGTTGATGCCGGAACGGGCCCCGGCGGTGATCGCATGCCGGTCGGAAATACGGAAGCGCGTCGTGCTGTTCAGCGCGTACCTGGCGCGGTTGTCCCGTTCGGACCGGATGGGGTTCAGGCGGTAGCGGTTGACGAAAAAGGTGTCGGAAAGGCCGCTCAGGCTGTCAACGTCGCGCCCGTTTCTGAACGATGCCGAAAGCCGCGTTTCATTCGATATCCGGTCGCCTATAAACCGGAGCGTCGCGCCGGCGCCTCCCTGAAGAATGTTTTCGGCTTCGTGCATCTCGTTAGAAAAAAAAGCGGCGGCATCGCTGGTCCGGACGATCGGATACCAGGAACGGTAGCGGTTCCAGGAGAGAAGCGTGGTGGCCGAAAGGTCGATGTTGTCATTGACAATGGCAAATACCTTGCCGAACCAGTCGCCGGCTTTCGGGATCCCGGCGTCGCTTACATACGAGCGCAGGGCCGAAAAGTCGACGTACCGGCCCGAGGCGCTGTAGGAGCTGCTGCCCCGTTTCAGCGGACCTTCCACCGAAAACATGCCGCCGGTCAGTTTGGCGCCGAGCGACTGGCGCCGCTCGTAGAGCGACCCTTTTTTCATTTTTATGTCGACTGCCGACGAGAGGCGTGCGGGAAAGGACACCGGCATGTTTCCGGCATAAAACTCCAGGGAGGCGAGCTTGTCGTTGTTGATGAATCCGATCGGGCCCCCTGATCCGTTTGCTTTTGAAAAGTGGTTGATGTTTTCCATTTCAATTCCGTCGACCAGAAAGACCGTTTCCCACGGCCGGCCGCCCCGGATGAACAATGTATTGTCGTATCCCGCGCCGAGCGAGGATACCACCGAGGGAAGCGATCCGAGGTATCGGCAGATATCCTCCGCCGCTCCCGCCTTTTTTTTAATGTCGGTGTGCGTGACCTTTCGCCGGGATTCATGATAGGGAATGCTTGTCGCATCTGCCCTGGCCGGCCTGACCACCATGACCGGGAGCGCATACAGGGAATCGGGTTCCGGGCCGGGTATGGATCCGGTAGCGACAGGGGAAAGAGGGGTTGGTTCTGAAAGCGACGGCGTATCGACCGGCGCGGCCGGACCGCTGTCGGAAACCGGGAACCCTGTTTCGCTTTCCTCGGCCTGCGCCGTGACAGGTGTGGTGTCCGGCACTGCCATTGAGTCGTCCGGCCAGACATAGAAGGTGCGGTCCTCATGGAATGCCATGGCATACATACAGGGCAGCATCAGCGGAAGTAACATGCGGCAGAATGGCCTCATATCCAGCCTCGATTCCGGAAAAAAACAGAGCCGTCCCCTGGGGGAGGGGTTTCCG
>JAFGOU010000517.1 GCA_016926315.1 Chitinispirillaceae bacterium | reverse complement strand
GTGCTTAAAAAGGAGTTCTCCCTCGATACCAATCGCCTTTATGTCACCGGTCTTTCCGGGGGTGCAATGGGCGCATGGAGCCTCCTGAGAGAACATCCCGGAATGTTCGCCGCCGCCGTTCCCTGTGCCGGATCGACCTGGGGCAACCTTAACGTTACCGTTATCGTGCAGACCCCTTTCTGGGCGTTCCATGGGAGCGCGGATGAAACCGTGCCGGTGAGCGGAAGTCGCGACATCGTATCGGCCGTGGAGAAACTGGGATATCCGGTGGTGCGTTTTGTCAGTTCGGCCAATCGGGTCAATCCAACCGGCATTTCGTACGACTCCCTGACCCGGGCGGTGTACGGCGGAGCAAAGTATCTCTATTCCGAGATCACCGGGGGTAACCACTTTGCGGGGTGGAACGAAGCGTGGGCCCATCCTTTGTTGCCGCACTGGGTGCTTTCCAAAACCAGGGGGACGACGGCAGCGGTAAGCCTCCCCTGTAACGCAACAGCCGCATCATCCCCCGCGATCATTCGCTCGTCGGGAATTACTTCGGTACGTATTCCCCCTTCATGGCGTGCTAAATCCGATGCCGTAGCGATTTATACGGTGTGCGGTCGTCGGCTCGGTCGAGCGGGTATTTCGGACAATACAATAATAGATTTACGCGCTAGGGGGTATGGGCCAGGAATATTATTTGTAAAGCCTATTGTGACTAAATAGTATTTGTTTAAAATTGGACTTTTTAGAATGAACCGGTCACCCTGAGCCCGTCGAAGGGTCCGATTTCCGAAGATGCGACGCTTCGACAAGCTCAGCGTGACATCTTATACGGTCTGTTTTAAACAGAAATTAAATAGGAATAGATACTTAACCATAGGAGGTCTGTTATGCTCCACCGAGCGGCGTTCTTTCTTGCTGTTTTGACCGGTTTATCCGTCAGCGCTCAATCCATCAACGTACGAGGTACTGATGCTCTTTTCCCGCCCGTTACCGACTATACGGCGCGCGACGGCGGGTTCGGTCCGGCGGTGGCTACGCGCAACACCGGTGACGAGCTTCTTGGCGCCGACAGGGTCGCTGTGTTCCGTCCTGCCGCGGCGAAATACGGGCAGAGTGGGGTGAAGCATCCAATTATCGTCTGGGGCAACGGCTCAACAAACACCGTCGACATCTGGCAGGGGTTCCTCTCACGCGTGGCGACCTTCGGCTTCGTCGTTGTTGCGCCCGAACAGACACAGGTGACGGCCGCCCACATGAACGCCGGAATCGACTATGTCCTGCGATTGGCCAGGGATCCGGCGGGCGGCGATTACGGCAGGATCGATACCACCAAAATCGGCGCTACCGGGTACTCGCTCGGGGGCATGGGGGCCATTACCGTTGGCAGCAATGCGCGCATTGGCGCCACGTTCATTCTGGCCTCCAGCGGGAATGTCAGGAATCTGAAAGCGCCATGGGCCATTGTCGGCGGTGACGCGGATGCGATCTTCAACTGGTCGTCGATCAGTACCTCGGTCACCGGATCGCCGCAGCCCGCCTTTGGCGCGGTACTCGCCGGTATCGATCACAATCGCGTGGCTGGAAACGCCAAGGCGCAGGAAGCGTATATCGGATGGATGCGCTGGCGTTTCATGGGCGACCAGGCCGGCCGTGCCTTGTTCATGGGGAGCGCCTGCAAGATCTGCACCGACGCCGCCTTCTCGGACGTCGTGAAAAGCGCAAACTTTGATCTGCTTGATCAGGTCACGCCTGGTCCCCGTGGCCGTAGCACTTTAGCAAGAGGTCATGTCATTGAATATAAAGCAAATTCCCGCAGTATAGTGATCTCCTTCAACGATCAGGTCAGACCTTCGGAAATTGAAATTTTCGACCTGCGGGGCAAGATAGTGGATAACATCATTCCCCAAAATTCCGCCCCCGTTTCATGGCGACCGAATTCCCGCGGGTGTTACATGGTTTCGTTAAGGATAGAGAGCGAACGGTATGCCCAAAAAATTCTGGCGGATTGAGTTAAAGCGGTTATTTGCTGGTCGCGTCTTATAGTAATATAAACATATTCCGGGTATCTACCACTAATTATAGGTGCGAAAAAGACCCGGAAGGGTTTTCATAATTGAAAAAGATTTTTGCTGGCAAAGACATTCACGCAGAACGTAGGGCGCTGGTCCACCACCGGATTCTGGAGAGATAAACACGATGAAAATCGGAGTAACGTCACTAAACGCGATCGGGATACTGCTGCTTGCCTGTCAGCTCCACGCACAAACGACCTTTAAAAATCCTATCATCACCGGCATGAATCCCGATCCGAGCATCTGCCGTGCCGGCAACGACTATTACCTCGTGACCTCGACCTTCGAGTATTTTCCCGGCCTGCCCGTTTATCAAAGCAAAGACCTGGTGCACTGGAAAATGATCGGCTACGCCCTCTCCCGGGCAACGAACAATCCCCTGATCGGCTGCGAATCGAGCACCGGAGGCCAGTACGCGGCGACCATCCGCTACCACAACGGCACCTTTTATGTCACCGGCACCAATTACGGCGGATCGGGTTCCCAGGGAATGTTTTATGTAACCGCCACCAACCCGGCCGGCCCGTGGTCTGATGCCTATTGGGTGGGAAGCTGGAACGTTGACCCTTCGATCATGTTTGAAAACGACAGCATGTATTACCTGAGCCCGGACAACAACGGCAGTTTCCTGCTCGGGGTAATGGATCCGGTATCCAGGCGTTTTATCAAACCCATGATCAAAATCGCCGAAGGGCTTGGCGGTTCGTCCCCCGAAGGTCCGCATATGTATAAAAAAGGCAATTATTACTATTTGATGTCCGCTGAAGGGGGAACGGGCAACGATCACCGGGAGGTCGTGCAGCGCAGCGCTTCACCCTGGGGGCCCTATACGGCAAGTCCGATAAACCCGGTAGCCTCGCACCGAACCTCCCCGAGTCATCCTTTTCAGGCAATAGGTCATGCCGATATCGTTGAAACGCCCGACGGCTGGTGGCTGGTCTGTCTTGGCATACGGCAGAAGGGCGGAAGCTACCATCATCTGGGCCGTGAGACCTTCCTTGCGCCGCTGACGTGGAATGCCGACGGCTGGCCCAAGGTCGGCACCGACGGCATCGTGCGGGAAGAGTACCCGGCGCCGAATCTGCCGCAGCATGTCTGGGAAAAAGAACCGGTGCGCGACAACTTTGACAGTACGGGCTTGCGGCTGCCATGGAACTTTGTGCGCAATCCGCGCGTATCCGACTGGTCCCTGACCGACCGTCCCGGTTTTCTCAGGCTCAAAGGCGGGCTCTACAATTTCACCCTCAAACAGCCGCTGGCATTTGTGTGTCGCCGGCAGACAGCCTTTGCCATGTCCGCCGCGGCAAAATTAAGCTTTATGCCCACGGCGTCGAATGAAGAGGCGGGTCTGGTGGTCCGTGGAAACGACAAGAACCATTACGATCTCCTGATAACCCTGCATGAGAATAAACGGTCGGTCATGTTCCGGAAGGTGTTGGCCGGCACCGCGACGGAAACCACGTACCGGGAAATTGCGGACGGCGACATTATCCTGTGCATCGGCGCCACGGAACTATCCTACCAGTTTTCTTACCAGGAAGAGGGAGAAACCGCGGTTCATCTCGGCACGGCCTTGACAAAAGACCTTTCAACGGAAGTCATCCAGGGTTTTACCGGGGTCTTTATCGGCATGTACCTGAGCGGAAACGGAAGAAGCTGCGCCAATCCCGCGGACTTTGACTGGTTCGACATGGCTGACGATGGGGACGCCGCTGTCCACGACCGGCAGGCGCGTTCCGGCAGCGGTCTGGGTTCGCACCAGTCCGGCCCGGCCATCAGGTATGAACTCCCGGCACATGCGCTGGTAACGCTGCGCCTCTTCGATTGCTTCGGGCGCGACGTCGTGACCCTGGTGAGACGCGAACAGGCCGCGGGAAAACACCTCGTGAACCTGAACGCCTCCGGATTGCCAAAGGGGACCTACGTGTACCGGTTGCAGGCCGGATCTTTAAGGGAAACGAAAAAAATCATCCTCTCCCGCTGATCGCCACAAGGAGAAACCCGTGCCGTATCGCTCCCGTCGTCACGCCCTGCGCTCTGTTCCGGCCGTACTGCATTTTTTGGCCGCCGGCATTTTCGGCGCCACCTACACCAATCCGGTCATAAACGGCAACTGGAGCGATCCCGCCGTGGTGAAAGTTGACAAATACTACTATTCGATCAGCTCGTCCTTCGGGTGGCAGCCGGGCCTGCCCGTCATGCGATCGAGCGATCTCCTGCGCTGGGAGTACATCGGCTACGCCTACCTGTTCAACAACAACATCGCCCCGGGCACCACGGCCAACGGAGCCTGGGGCTCGGAGATCGGATATAATCCCAACGATAACACCGTTATTTGCTACACCCCGATCGGCTACCGGATCGTCGCCTACACCTCTGACAAGCCGGAAGGCCCGTACGCTGGGCCGACAGACATAGGGATTCAGGGCATTGATCCCGGTTTCTTTGCGGACGACGACGGCCGGCTGTACCTTATCATTGCGAGCGGCGAAATCTGGGAGCTGGAGCAGAGCGGACTCAAGGCAAAAGGCGCGAGCCCGGTGGTTGGCGGACTCAATCCGGGCGGACTGTTCGAAGGGCCTGAAATCGTCAAGAGAAACGGGTACTACTACGTGATCTATTCACCGGGTGGAACCTGTATGGACGAGTACAGCGCCATCTCCTGTTTGCGGGCTC
Source organism: Chitinispirillaceae bacterium (assembly GCA_016926315.1). Next base: position 941 of record JAFGOU010000517.1, on the reverse strand, counting down.
AGCAGATTGCCGGACCCTGGACGCCGAACCCTGACAATCCGCTCATGAGCGCGCCCGGCTCGTCGAACGCGGTGATCCAGGGACCGGCGCACGGCGAACTGCTCCAGATGCCTGACGGCCAGTGGTTCATGACCTATCACGCTTTTGACCAGAACTATGTGAGCCTGGGCCGCTTCATGTGCATGGAGCCGATTGAATGGACAGCGGACAACTGGTGGCGGCCGAAAAACGGCAGGATCCCATCGACATCCCCGCAGACCGCGCCGGACCTTGCCGCAACCGGGGTCCGGACGACCCGCTCCGACGAATTCGACGGAACCACGCTCGGAAAGCAGTGGTTCTTCCACACGCGTCCTGACACCAGCGGGGTCTCGTGGTCGTTGCGCGACCGGCCCGGATTCATGCGCATCAAGACGAAAGGCGGCGAATTGGGGTCGATCAACTCACTGACCAATATTTTTCTGCAGCGCATCGACCTCAAGCGGTTTGAAGTCCGCGCAAAGGTGGCGTTCGACGCCTCGTCGGGCAACGAGGCGGCCGGCATACTCCTGTATAAAGATCCCCGGACGCACCTCGAACTCGCCACCACCGTGCGTGACGGCGCCAGATGCTTTACCGTGACGAAAAACGGCGTTTCCACCACACCGATCGCCCAAGCTCCCAACACGATCGGCGCCACGGTGTTTCTTAAAATAGTGGTTGACGGAAAAGAGAATGCGACGTTTTTCTACGGCGCGAACGACACCGCCTGGACCACGCTGGGCGAGGCGATCAACTTCGGCAAGGCCGGGTCGCCGTACATCGGCTGGAAGTGCCAGGAGTGGTCGGCCGGAACGGTCGGTTTTTTTGCGGTGCAGAACGGCGGCGCCGCGTCAAAAAATGCTGATTTCGACTGGTTGTATCATGGTGATCCGGCCCCGGTCGCCGTCTCGCCGGGGTAT
>JAFGOU010000516.1 GCA_016926315.1 Chitinispirillaceae bacterium | reverse complement strand
CGCTGACCTCATTATACGATGAAAACGGCAACAGTCTGGGGATACAGGACGGCGATTACCTTATCGTTTCCGTGACCGGAACCGACGTGGCGCGTTTTCAGGTGGGGTCCGATGTGACGGACATCAGTACCTTCGGAAGCCTTCGCGACAGTATCCAGACCTATCTGCGCAGCGCAGGATATGACGGCGCGACCGTGACCATCACCGCGGGCGGCCAGCTCCAGGTCAGCAACGCGGCAGGCGGAACGCCGATCACCGGGTTGCAGGTGCGTTCGTCCCGGCCCGGTTCGAACTCCTATGTCGCCAACGCTTTTTCGTTCCCGCCGTCCATTGCGGCGAGTACGACCACCACGTCATCGGTCATTCTGCGTCCCTCCATTGCCACCGACCTTCTGGCAAATTGTTTTGATGCGGCAGGCCAGAGCCTGGGCCTCGAGGACGGCGACGTCATTAAAATAAACGGATCGGTCGGCGGCAGCGCGATCACCCAGCTCGACTTGACCTATGCTTCGGCTACGACGACCATCGCCGACCTGCTTGCGGGTATTCAGCAGGCATTCAAACTCCCGGCGACCGATGGCACCTCGGCGGACAATCCTTCGGTGAGCATCAACCCGGCCGATACGCCGAACGACCGTTTGCCCGACGGTTCCATAGTGATCAGGGGCCAGCCGGAACGCGCCTTCGCCATCACGAGCGTATCGATTTCGGCAACCAACAACAACAACGACCTGCCGTCTCCGGCCCGGTATATCGCGAACATGGCGTTTACCGAGATCCAGCAGGCCCGCGATACCGGCATACACAGCGCTTCGATCCTGGTGTACGACCAGTCGGGCGACGCACATACGCTCGTCATGACCTTCACCCATTCCGGCACGCCCAACGAGTGGCTTTGGAACGCGCGGACCGAGGGCGGGGAGGAGATCCTCGGCGGTTCGAGCGGCCGGGCGACCTTCGGGCAGGATGGTTCACCGTCGTCGTTTACCTATGATGACGGTTCCACCGCTTTCCGGTTCGATCCAATGAACGGTTCGAATATTGTTTCTGTCAACCTGAACGTGGGGACGCCGGGGTCCTTCCTTGGCGTGACGCAGTTCCGTTCCGAAACCACCACGGTCGCGCGGGAACAGAACGGGTATCCCATGGGAAAATTACAGGAGATATCGATTGATGAAAAGGGGGAAATTTACGGCGTCTACACCAACGGTATCTCGAAGTCTCTGGCGCGTATCTATCTTGCCGAATTCAACAACCCGTCAGGACTTTTAAAGCTGGGAGACAGCATGTACGGCGTATCGAACAACTCGGGCGAAGCGGTACTGCAGCGGCCGGGTTTTGGGACCGCTTCGACGATAAAACCGGGTTCCCTCGAGATGTCGAACGTCGAGCTGGCGACCGAATTCACCAGCATGATCACCACGCAGCGCGGGTATCAGGCGAATGCGCGGGTGATCACCACCAGCGATCAGCTGCTGCAGGAACTGGTGCAGCTGGTGAGATAGCTATCCCCCGGGCCCTCCCCGTGATTGGCGGGGAGGGCGCCGCAGGGAGGTAAGGCTTTGAAAATACTGGCGGAAGTGCTTGCGGGTCGTGGGAGTGCATGGTATAATGAGAGGAACGAAGGGGGTATTGCATGATCGCCTTGCACCGTTTAAACAAGCAGGAGTTCGTGCTCAACGCCGACCTGATTGAGACGCTTGAAGCGACTCCGGACACGCTGCTGACATTAACAACAGGAAAAAAGCTGATGGTACGCGACACGATTGAGGACATTATCGGTAAGGTGATCGGGTACCGCCAGTTGTGTCATGGTGCAATACAGGTGGTGCATGCGGAAAAACGCGAGCTGACGGGCAATGAGACGGACCTTTCGGATCCTGCGGGAAACCGTCGCAGCAGCGGAAAGGGCAGTGCCTGATGCAGCTAGGGCCAACAATATTTTGACAGGTGGAGCGGTATATGGATGAAAAAAAACCGAAGGAAGCCCCTTCAAAGGGTGAACGGGAAAAAGAGGAGGGCAAGAAAGGACCGGCCGAACCGAAGGCGCCGAAGAGCAATAAATTGCTGCTCATCGGTATTATCGCCGGCGTGGTCGTCATTGAGATAATCGCCGGTATTGCCGTGGTGAAAATGATAATGCCGAAACCGGTGATGGAAATGGACCTTGATGCCCATGAAGGGGCCGCCGCTCATAATGACGAGAAAGCAATGACCGCCATGGGGGCGACCACGTCGGAAATGCCGGTGGAAGTGCTGGTCAATATCGCCGGCACCGATGGCGAACGGTTTTTAAAAGCCGCCGTGGTGCTGGAATATGTAGATCAAGGCGGGATGGAAAAGAAGAAAGAAGGCGGGCATGGGCACGGCGGCGGAGCGTCACTCTCGCCCATGGCTGAGGCGATCCAGAAACGGCTGCCGAAATACCAGAGCTTTCTTATCGAGTACCTTTCGAAAATGACCATTACCGAGGTAACGGCGCCGGACGCCAAGGAGAAAATCAGGAAGGATTTCATGCGGCATGTAAACTATACCCTGCCGCCAAATCTGGGAGAGATAAAAGACATTTATTTTACGCAATTCATCATTCAATAGAAATCACCAGGAGCATTGTGTGAGCGATATACTGTCTCAGGAAGAAGTTGATGCCCTGCTCTCCGCGGTATCATCCGGCGCCGATGTCGACCTGACCGGCGGTCCTGCGGTGGATGAAAAGCAGGGGGGGGCATTCAGCGAGGATGAAAAAACCATATCGCTGTACGATTTCCGCAGGCCTGACCGCGTGTCAAAAGATCAGATGCGCACGCTTCAGAATCTTCATGAAAGTTATGCCCGCCAGCTGTCAACCACCCTCACCAATTTCCTCCGCACTTTCGTTGAAATCGAGCTCGTGAGCGTTGACCAGTTGACCTATGCCGAGTTCATCATGTCGATTTCGAATCCGAGCTGTATTTACGTATTTAAAATGGAGCCGCTTGACGGGTCTGCCATCATCGAGATCAATCCCACCCTGGTATTTTTCATTATCGACCGCCTTTTTGGCGGTCAGGGGAGGCCTTCCGAGCAAAATCGCGAACTGACCCTTATCGAGCAGAGCGTGCTGCACCGCATTGTGGAACGGGGGCTTAATGACCTTAAGGAGGTTTGGGAGCATATTGGTGTATTTTCACCTAAAATAGAGGGTTACGAGACAAATCCGCAATTTGTTCAGATAGCCCCTCCCGGTGAGACCGTGATTCTTGTTTCTCTTGAAGTGCGCATGCAGAACGCCTCAGGCCTCATGAGCATCTGTTTCCCCTATCTGCTTCTTGAAAGCGTTATCACCAACCTGTCCGGTGAATCGTGGATGTCGTCCCAGAGCACGTCGACCGCTGAAACGAGGAATGTTCTTGAAGGGGAGCTCCAGGACATTCCCCTTACCCTTTCCACCATCATCGGAAAGACGAATATCACCATCAGGGATCTTCTCCAATTGCAGCGGGGGGACGTCCTGGTGCTGGACAAGCCCTTTGACAGCGACCTGAATGTGCAGATCGACGGCAAAACGAAAATGGCCGCCCGGTCAGGGCTTATCGGCCGTAAAAAAGCCATCAAGGTAACAAAGGTCATCGAGAAGGAGGTTCCGGGCTGCCATGAGTGAAATATTATCTCAGGACCAGATCGATCAGTTGTTGTCAGCCGGTGGTTTCGAGAGCGAATCGACCGGGACGCCCGGCGCTACGGGCGGGATGTCCGAAGGCGACAGGTATCCTTCGCTGGAAAAAAACGTCGAATTGTATTGCAGGCACGCCGGTACCGTTCTGAGCACGGTGTATTCCAGGACCGTGAAGATGGAATGCGAGGCGTGCGGCAAGGCCGACGGCGATACGGTCAAGACCGTTCTGGGCGACGGGCACCTTTGCCTTGTGCTGCCGTTTGGCGCGGGTTTGGCCGGTGAAATGTATTTTCTTGTCAATAAAAAAGACGCCGCGGTCATGGCCGACCTCATGATGATGGGTGATGGCAGCGCAGAATATGCGCCCGAGCACAACGACGCGCTTACCGAACTTTCGAACCAGATCATGTCCTCCTTTGCGCTCGGTCTGACCACCGAGTGCGGCACACCGGTATCATCGTCACCCTCGTCTGTTGCTCCCTGGACGTTTGCCAATCCGCCACTTCCGCCCGAGCAACTCGATATGGCTATTGTCAAGGTATCCATCGAGGGGAAGGAGGCGTTTTCCCCGGTTCTGCTGTTCCCGGCTGATCTGACGGCGCAACTGGTTGAAAAGAACCCGGCAACGGGTGCCGGAGTCATGCCGGCAGGCGGAAGCGACGGCATGGACCTCGATTTCGGCTCCAATCAGGGCATGACTGACCAGATGCAGATGGGCGGCATGGGTGAAAGCGTGTTTTCTCCGGTGCAGAATAAAACGATCGAGATGCTTCTGGACATCGATCTGGACGTCAGCATCCAGCTCGGGCAGACCACTCTGTCGATAAAAAGGATTCTCGAACTCGCTCCAGGATCCATTGTGGAGCTCGACCGTATGGCTGGCGAACCGGTCGACCTGCTGGTAAACAACAAACCCGTGGCCAAGGGCGAAGTGGTGGTTATCGACGAAAGCTTCGGGATACGCATCCTGTCGCTTGTTTCGCCTGAGGAGCGGATTAAAAGCCTGCGGTGATGCAACCAATCCTCCCGTGTAACTCCGGCGAAGGCCGGAGTCCATTCGAAAAAAGCGTGTAAACGCATATTCCCCCTGTATCCCGGCTTGTGCCGGGATGACGGTACAACAAATCACCGAATTGAACACGCTCACCGTCACTCTGGCGAAAGCCGATATCCGTATTACCCTTTTTTATCGATGACAAAAAAGTGCGGCGTAAATCGCCATTCGAGGTTATTGTTGCATTTTGTCTATTGACAGCGTCTTGGCCGGATGCTATTTATATGCAGCCTTCATAAAAACCCTGGGGAGGTTCAATGAAGTCAGGTAATGTTCTCATCGCGTGAAACGACGCAGGTGAGACGCTTCACCCACCCATCACCCTCAACAAAGGAACAGGCTTATGCCTTTACACCAGTTTGTTAAGGTGCCCCTGTGGTGTTCCACAGCGGCTGTTCTGGCTCTTTCATTTCAGGCTGGCGGCGAAAACGGGCCGCAGTCTGAAGCAGAGGCGATCGCACGCATACGGGCGACCGGTAACGAACATGAAAAAAGGGAGACCCTCCGCTCCTGGATGGATCGAATGGAGGTTCCGGCTGAGACCGGGATGGCGGAGCAGGCCAGACAGCGGGCAGCGGCGCAGCCTCTTTCCGCCGATGAGCTCCTCGCGTTCTGCCTTCAGGACCCCAGCCCGGTGGTGGTCGCTGAAGCGGTAAGCGGCGTCGGCCGTGTGCGGGCGAAGAGGTTCGAGGCCGACCTTATTGCGATTTATGCAGCCTCACCGAAACAATTCGGCGGGTATGCGGAACGGGTACAGTTCGCGATCATCCGGACTCTCGGCGTCATCGGAACAAAACCTGCCGCCCGTTTGTTCACTGACCTTCTCGCCAGGGACAACGGTTCGGTGGGCGGCAGCGAACTGCTCGCAGCGATCAGGAAACTCGGCGACCCGTCCCTCATTTCCCACCTGGAACGTTATGCGCTCAGGCTCGACGGCTATATCGCCAAAGGAAAAGAGCTTAAGCACGATCCGATGATCGACGCCATTATCGTCCGCAACGCGGCACTGGCGCGGGAAATAGCGGTTGAACTCGGCAAAGGGAAGGGGGAATAAGATGAAAACGAAATCAATTCTCCCTGCCATGCTCCTGCTATCGCTTCTCTTCTCGTCCGCGTCGATGGCAAAGATCGGCGTAATCGTTAATAAAGACCTCTACCCGGCCATCACTCCGGCGGTGACGACCTATGTGAGCGACCTGATCGCCTCAGGTAAACAGGTATGGCTCGATGCCACGACCTTTAACAGTATGTCGAGCCCTTCGTCCCTGCGCGACACGCTGATTTCACACCGCGCCGCCGACAACCTCGAAGGCGCGGTGTTTATCGGAGATCTGCCGATAGTAAATTACGAAACGATCGACGACTTCGGCTCTTACGGCGAATTCCCGTTTGATCTCTATTTTATGGACCTCGACTGCCAGTGGCGCGACGACGCCAGGGACGGCGACTGGGACGGTAACGCCAAAACCGGATGGATCGACGGACACGTTCCAACGGCCGGTGTTCCACAGGCGGAAATCTGGGTCAGCAGGGTGATCGGATCGGTAGTCCCCGGGCTCGGCAGCGAAGCGGCCGTTACGGGCGATTACCTTAACCGGCTCCATGTGCGCATGATGAACAGCGCGCCGTCTCCGCAACGGATGCTGATCTGCGGGTATGATGTCGACTGGCCGGAGCTG
>JAFGOU010000515.1 GCA_016926315.1 Chitinispirillaceae bacterium | reverse complement strand
CGGTCGATTCACTCGTCATGCGGTCCCCGGGCATGGTTCTTCACGCGCGCGGCACGGTGGACAACAGCGGTCCGGCTCTTGCTTATTCGCTTGCCTGTTCCGGAGCGATCGATTCATTGGGAGCCCTGTCCACGGTTTTCGGCGGTACGGCTCGGATTTCCGGAACCCTGCAGGGAAAAGACGAACGTGTTGGAGGAAAGCTGTACGGTGATGCTTCGGCATTGACGTGGTCGGGCAATCCCCTCGGTAAAGCGGTCCTGAACGCTTCGATAGACAACGGATCCCTTACCTGCATGGTACGCGGCAGCGACAGCGCCATCGACTATTCCTGCCGGTTGTCGGTGCATCAGCTTTTTTCCGAACATCCACGGACACTTTGCACGCTCTCTGCCGCAGCCCTGCGGGGTTATCCACCTCTCGCGCCTCCCTTTTCTCCCGATAGCGTAAAAGTCAGTATATTTCTCTCCAAATGGACCAACGGGTACACGGGGCGGGCTGCCGCCGATGTTTATTCTCCCGAGGTCCATGGTGGTATAACGGTCCGGCTTGAACAGGGCGGAGGAGAGGCCGCACCACTGGTCTGGACGCTCGAGCCGCACGGGTTCACGGTACGCGGCGTGCCGGTCGCGGGTTTTGGAGCCGGCCGATGGTATCGCGACTCACTTATCCTGGATTCACTGGTCCTGCTTGACCGTACGGTCTCTTCGGGCAGGGTAACGTTCTCCGATCCGCCCCGGATAAGTCTTGCCTGCCGTTACCGCTGCCCGGTCCAGACCCTTCTGGCATTATCGGGACAACCGATCAGGACCATCGAAAGCGGTGTGGTCTCAGGCATTATCAGGCTCAACGGTTCACGGGACAACCTGCAGACAAAGGCGGAGGTCCGGGCACGGGACGTGTCGGTAAGCGGGTTCGGACTGCTCCATACCGACGCGATCATCATCGGTTCGGGCGCCGGTTACACGGTGCTGCCTTTTGTTGTTCGCAAAGACCGTCAGGTGGTCCTGGCGGTCGATACCATTACGACGGCGCCTGCTCTGAAATTTCGCGGACGGTTCGAGGAGATCGATCTCCGTGCCGTGTTCGGTGCGATTCTGCCCGAGGGGGTGTCGGTCACGGGGAGGGTCACGGGGCAGTTTCATTCAACGGACAGCGGTTTTCCTGTCGAGGTTTCGCTTTTTTCGCAGGCGGTCGACATCAACCGCTGGCGTTTTGACTCCATTGCCGTAACTGCAGCGGCCGACTCCTCGGGCGTCCGTATCAGGGATTTCAGCGCCCGTGACGGCACGCGGTCGCAGGTAACCCTTAACGGATTTCTGCCGTTTTCGTTTATCCAGGGAAAGGATTTCGGCCCGCACGATACGCTTGACTGCGCTGTCCTGATCCAGGGCGATCTTCTGGCTACAATGCATCGGAACCTTTCTGAAGCGATCGACGGGGAGGGGAGGGGTACGGTCCGATTTTCCATAAAAGGTCAGCCGGAGAGTTGGAAGGTCAGGGAGGCGTCGCTTCTCATTCCGAAGGGGAGGCTGCTGTTGCGTCCGTTCGTCCCCGGCGATATCAAAGAGTTCTCCTGCGTGCTCTCCATCAACGACTCTTCCAGAGTAAGCACGATGATAAGCGGCGCCGTGCAAAAACGGCAGGTGCGCCTTTTTTCCACCCATCAGATTCCTGCAGGGTATGAGCCGATGGTGATCGGTCCCATGGATTTCGGAATTCTTCAAATGGAAATGCCGCAGAAGGGTGTTGATATCCACCTTCCCGGGCTCATGGAAAAAGGGGAGACCGGCGACCTTCAACTGGTCGGAAAACGGTCGCTGCGCCATTTTACCCTGGCCGGTCCGTTTCAGCGCCCCGCCGCTGCGGGAACGCTCCTGCTGCGCGATGTCGAGTTTACCTATCCCATGATGGAAGATGGCGGCACCACCCTGTCCTCTGAGGTTACGCCTGATTCACTGAAGTCACACGACCGCCATCCGCTTTCAATGGTCCGCTGGGACCTTGATATCAAGGCTGCAAACCGCAAGGTGATGTATTTCCGCAACCTATCCAACAAATCCACCCATTTAATGCGTTTTTTTGAAGGATACATCGACCAGGGCACCTCGATTCTGAGGATCCGGGGAAGCAACTATGAAAAAAACCTGAAAATATCCGGGGTGATTCACTCGTATCACGGGGCAGTGTATTACGGCAAGACCTTTGACCGTGACTTCCAGGTAACGCTTGAGTTCGTGCCGCAGAAAACGACGGACAGGCAGGGATACAACAACCTGCCCCTTCTCTCCGGAAGCGCCGAAGCGTTTGCCGATACGAGCAGGTTCGACCGGATAAAGCTTACCGCACTCATACAGGACCCCGTAACCGGGGTGCTTTCGGAAAAAGGGCGTCTTTCGGGTGAGAAACTGAACATTATTTTCCATCTCTCCTCGGATTTTGAGGAGTTGCCCGGCGTTTCAGAGCGGGAGTTTTACCGGCAGGCTGGACTGCAGTTCACCACGCTCGGGGGCGCCGGAAAGTTCATGTCGGATTTCGGGGAGCAGTATCTGCACCGTTTTTTCCTCCAGCGGTTCGAACGGCGTCTTGCTAAAAGTATAGGACTCGACGTGATCAACATTGAAACGTCCATTGCTTCGAATTATTTTAATAGGTTTTATAACCGGCACCTTGAAGATCTGATGCTTCAGGCCGATTATCTGGCTTTGGCCAATGTCGGTGTTACCATAGGACGGTATTTTTTCCGTGATAATCTGTTCGTCAAGGCCAGGGGAGGATTGTTGCCGGTCGATACGGCGCTGACACCCCAGTATAGTTTCGGCCTTGAATTTCAGCCGACACGGTATCTGTTCATGGATTTCGATTATGGGTTCTATAAAGGGGACATCGCGATTGAACATAATCCGCGCCTGAATCTTCAATTGAGGCTGCCGATTACCGGGATGAGGAACCTTTTCGATTTTTAACCTGCTCATTTGAAAGCTGCGGCGAATGATACATCATTGGAGTAAATCGTTAGTGCTGATGTCGGTCCTGTTGTGCTCATTCTCCGAGGCAGCCGTCGACAGCGCCGCTTCCGCCGTCGCACCGGATACGGCAGGCCGGGCCGCCGGGGCGCTCGACGTCCTGACCAATCCTGAAGCGCTCGACTCGCTTGCCGCACCGGATGGTGCAGACGGTGACGAAACCGCCGCGGTCCTGCGGTCAAAAATACTTGATTCGCTGGCCATCACCGGCTGCGTGCTGAATTCGAAAAGTATCGTGTACAACAACATTTTTCTTCGTAAACGCGAACCGTTCACCATGACGGACGTCAAAGAGTCGATCAGAAAACTTGCCGGCCTGAACCTGTTCAGGTCCATCGACGTCCTGGTTGCCCGTGAAGACGACTCGTCCGCATCGCTTGTCATCCGGGTCGAAGAGTATCCGTTCTGCGAATCGATCGAGTACGCGGGACTTAAAAAGATAAAGCAGAAGGACCTCGAAGAAAAATTTCCGGTCAAGGTGCGGCAGATGGTCACCGACAACCAGGTGTTTCTCGCCGAGCAGCACATCAAAAAACAGTATGAGAAAAAGGGGTACCTGCTCGCCGAAATCACCACCGAACGGATCGACTCCAAGGTTCCGGGCAATGTCATCCTCAAGTTTTCGGTCCGCGAAGGCCCGCGGGTCCAGGTTAAAAACGTGACGTTCAAGGGGAACCATGAGGTCAAGGAGAAGAAACTAAAATCGAAATTAAAGACCAAGGAGGACCGCTGGTGGCGCTCCGGCGATTACGAAGAGAACCTTTTCCGCGAGCATCTCGACACACTCATCATGTTTTACAACGAACTCGGGTTTCTCGATGCGGCAATTGTCAAAGACAGCGTCTGGTATCTCGAATCGAAAAAAGAGCTCGCCATCGAGATCACCGTCGAGGAGGGCAGGAAGTTTTACGCCGGCAAATTCGACTTTACCGGCAACACCGTCATCCCGGCCGATTCGCTTGCCTCCAAAATCCTGCTCAAGGAGGGGAAGCCCTTTCAGAAAAGCCGCTACGACATGTCGAAGTATTTCGTCGAAAACGCCTACCGCGAAGAGGGGTATCTCTGGGTCGCTCTTGACGAGCAGAAGCGCTTCCGCGGCGACACCATCGATGTGACGTTCGGCATTTACGAAGGGAAGGCAGCGGTCGTGCGCAAAATCGACATCACGGGCAACACCAAAACGCGCGAAAAGGTCATCCGCCGCGAGATCGACCTGCTTCCCGGCCAGCGCTACCGCCAGTCGCTCATGGCCTCAAGCCGCCAGAGGGTTTTCTCGCTCAACTATTTCAGCGATGTCAAGCCGGATCTCACCCCGAACAGCGACGGCACCATCGACATGGTGTTCGAAGTCACTGAAAAGGACAATATCGGCCAGTTCCAGGTGGGAGCGGCCTACAGCCAGCTCGATGGTTTTATGGGTACCTGTGCGCTCTCGATCCCGAATTTCAGGGGTGCGGGCCAGGAGCTGAAGATCGATCTTCAGGCCGGGACCCGCCGGCAGGCCATCGACCTTGGATTTACCGAACCGTGGGCTTTCAACTCGCCGACGTCGCTTTCGGGGAGGGTGTTTTACAACAGGAGCCAGCCGTATTACTATTACGGCGATACCGCGATATGGAAGAGCTATGGTTTTGAGGTCGGTGCCGGACGGTCAAAACTGGCGTGGCCGGACAACCGGTTCTCAGTCAGCGGCAGGTACCATTTCAGCTTTGACCAGACAACCTATAAGCTGGGAAGTGCAGGGAATGTTGTCATTCCGGGCAAGGGTTTTATGAGTAAATTTTCCCTGACCATCAGCCGGTATGATCTCGACATGCCGCAGTTTCCATCGAGCGGTAACCTGCTCTCGATTACCCCGCAGATAGCCGGCCTGGGTGGAGATTTCAGGTATCTCAAGGGGATGGTAGACTACAGCCATTACTTCCCGCTGCCGCTGAAGCTCTCACTAGGGTCAAAGTCAACGGTAGGACTGATCGCCCCGTTTCTGGGTGACTCCATCATCATATCCCGTTTCGATCTGTTTAAAACCGGAGGGGTCATGGGCGACGCCAACCTTCGCGGTTACCGGGAGTACAGTATCGGCGGATTCGGTGGCTCGCCCGATCAGGGGCTCGCTATTTTTGCCTCTTCGCTTGAGCTCCGGTATCCGCTGCTTCCGCAGCAGCTCTATCTCCTCGCCTTTGCCGATGCGGGAGAGGTCTGGTCAGGACTCAACCGGGTGGATCTCGGCAACCTTAAAAAGGGCGCGGGGTTTGGTCTGCGGCTCAATATCCCCATGATGGGCATGATGGGCTTTGATTTCGGTTTCCCGCTTACCGATCCTTCGGGAAATCTGTTCGATCCCGGCAGAAAAAAATGGGAAGTCCACTTTCTCATGGGCAATATGGCGATGCAGTGATAAAAGACGAAACTCGAAATCATAAAGGTGAAACGCGGGACCGGCCACCAGGTCAGGCCTGTCACCCGCTGGTGTTGTGCAGCGAAACCTGAACTTGAATAACCAAAGGAGGCGTATGCGAAACAGTATCATTATCTCGGTTGTGGCGTTGTGCGTGGCGGCGGCGGGGGTGTCGGCTGAAATGAAGATCGGCTATATCAACTCCGAGCAGATATTCGCCAAATATGAGGGGACCAAGGAGGCGCAGGAAAAATTCAACAAAGAGGTCGCGAAATGGGAACAGGAGGCCTCGAAAAAGCAGAAAGACATCAAGGACATGAAGGACCAGCTCGACAAGCAGAGCCTGCTGCTTTCCAATGAGCGCAAACGGGAGATTGAGGATTCGCTGCGGCAGAAGATGGCGTTGTACGAAAAATTCCTGCAGGAAAAATTCGGTCAGAAGGGTGAGGCGCTCACCAAGAACGAGGAGCTGACCAAGCCGATCATTGACAAGATAAACAAGATCCTCGAAAAAATCGCCAAAGAGGAGAATTACGATTTCATCTTCGACGCCCGGGCCGGGTCCATCGTGTATGCGATGCCGAAATACGACCTGAGCGAGCGTGTCCTGATGCTCCTCAACAAGGAGAAATAAGGTGAAACTCTCCGCGCTGGCGCATAGCATCGGCGCCGTGTTTCCCGCAGGCGCAAGAGACGCCGACATCAGCGGGATCGTTTCTCCGCAGCATGCCGGAGAAACCGAGGTCACGTTTCTTTCGCATAAGAAATACCGCCCAGCGGTCGAAGCCAGCAGGTGTGGCGCCGTCATCGTACGCACCGGCGATGCCCTGGAGGGAAAGGTGTGCCTGGAGGTCGATGACCCGTACGTCGGCTACGCAAAGGCGGCGCAGGCGTTTGAAGACGTCCTGCCCCGGTGGGGCGGGGGGATTCACCCGTCCGTCGTGGTGGAGAAGAGCGCAACCGTCGGCGCCGGTTCGTCGGTGGGTCCCCTTACCGTGATCGGTGCCGGGGCCGTGGTCGGGGGGGGGTGCAGAATCGGCGCCCGCTGCGTGATCGAACCGAACGTTTCGATAGGGGAAGGCTGCCGCATCGATTCCGGCGCAATTATCCGTTATGGCTGTCGCATCGGCAACCGGGTCATCATCCAGTCCGGAGCGGTGGTCGGAAGCGAGGGATTCGGCAACGCGCGGGAGGACAACCGGTTCATCAGGATCCCCTGTTTCGGCATCGTGGTCATCGAAGATGACGCCGATATCGGCGCCGGCACTGCCATTGACCGGGGCAATTTCGATTCGACGGTGATCGGGAAGGGCGTCAAGCTTGATAATCTGATCCACGTTGCGCATAATGTGGAGATAGGAGAAAACGCCGCCATCGCGGCGCAGACCGGGATTTCGGGAAGCACCCGTATCGGCAGACGCGTGCTTATCGGCGGCCAGGCAGGGTTTGTAGGGCACATAGAAATCGGCGATGACGCGTTCATCGGTGCAAAGGCGGGTGTATCCAAAGACGTGAAGGCCGGTGCGAAGGTCACGGGCTACCCGGCGCGCGACCTCATGACCATGCGCAGGATCGAGGCGTCGCAGGCGCAGCTTCCCGAAGTGCTCAGGGAGTTGAAGCAGCTCAGAAACGAGATGGAAGCGCTCAAGCGGGGAATTTCCGCGCAGGCTCCCCGTATGACATCATGATCCTGGAGGTGACGCCGTGTCTGAAGGATCAGCCGCTACTGAACGAGGAAGAAAGGATTTTCGTCATATATGAGCATGCAGCACACCATCAGAAAGAGCGTCACGCTTACCGGCGTCGGTCTCCATACCGGCGCTTCGGCGGAGGTGACTCTCAAACCTGCGCCGGAAAACCACGGTATCCGGTTTGTCCGTACCGATGTTGAAAACGCTCCCGAGATAGCGGCTGATATCGACAATGTCGTCGACCTGTCCCGGGGCACGGCCGTGGGTAAAAACGGCGTATCGGTCCATTCCACGGAGCACTGCATGTCCGCCCTGGCCGGCCTGCAGATCGACAACTGCCTCGTCGAGGTCAATGCGCCGGAGCTCCCGCTCATGGACGGCAGCGCCATGCCGTATGTGGCGTTGATACAGCGGGCCGGCATCGAGGAGCAGAACGTGCAACGGGAATATATTACAATCGACGAACCGATCGTGTATACCAGGGGCGATATCGCCCTGGGGGTTCTGCCGTCGCAATCGTTCTGTGTCACGGTGATGATCGATTACAAGCATCCGGCGCTGGGCGCCCAGCATACCACGCTGTTCCGCATCGACGATTACGCCAGAGAGTTCGCCCCGGCGCGTACGTTCTGTTTTCTCTCCGAAATCGAAAAACTCCGCGAGCAGGGGCTTATCAAGGGCGGGTCCCTCGACAGCGCCATGGTGGTGCAGGATGTGGAGCTTACCGAGGACCATATCGAATATATCCGCACGCTGTTCAACGAAACCAGGCCGATCGCGCGGGGAGCGAACGGGTTCCTCAATAACGTGCCGCTGCGCTTTCCGAACGAACTCTGCCGGCACAAGGTGGTCGATCTGGTCGGCGACCTGTATCTCCTCGGCAGACCGCTGCTCGGCCATATCCAGGCGGCGCGTACCGGCCATGCGGCCAACATCGAGCTCGCCAAGATGGTCAGGGCATATGTCAATGAGCAGAAGAAGAAATCGGACGGCTCCCGCGTGAGCTGGAAGGAGATCATGGAGCTCCTGCCGCACCGGTATCCATTCCTTCTCATAGACAAGGTCGTGAACGTCGATCCGGGAAAAAGTCTCACCGCGATTAAAAACGTGTCATTCAACGAGCCGTTTTTCCAGGGACATTTTCCCGGTAATCCGGTCATGCCCGGCGTTCTGCAGATTGAGGCGATGGCCCAGGCCGGCGGCATCATGGAGCTGTACGCAAGAAAGCTGCACGACGACGCGCGCACCAATGAGCAGACCATCCTGTTCCTGGGTATCGACCAGGTCCGGTTCCGCGGCATCGTACGGCCGGGCGACTGCCTGCGCATCGAGGTGGAAATGAAGCAGAACCGGCGCGATACCATCAGGTTCAAGGGTGAATGTTACGTTGACAACAAACTGGTGTGCGAGGCAGAACTCATGGCCATGCTCACCTCGAAAAAAACCAGGGACTGAGGGACAGGCGGGTACGGCATGACCGTAGACATTCATCCAACCGCGATCGTTGATCCCGGCGCCGAACTGGGGGAAGGCGTTTCGATCGGGCCTTACGCCATCGTGGAGGGAGACGT
>JAFGOU010000514.1 GCA_016926315.1 Chitinispirillaceae bacterium | reverse complement strand
GAGCCTGAGAACCATGGGAAAGAAATCATGGCTCTATGGCAGGTTCGAGATGCGCGCGAAAATAGATATACGATTGGGAAGCTGGCCTGCCTGGTGGTGGCTGCCGAATTCCGGAGGATGGCCCCGGGGCGGAGAGATCGATATGATGGAGTTTTACCGGAGCAGGTGCCTGTTCAACGTCATGGACGGCAACCAGAGGTGGACCTCGGTCACCAGGACCATCACCTCCCTGGGTGGAGAGCAGTGGGCGAACCATTTCCACGTCTGGACCTGGGAGTGGGACTCGACCAGAATAGACCTGTACCTCGACGGCGTCTTGATGAACCACTACCCGGTCGCGAATGCCGACGGCACCGGTCCCAACGGCGCCAATCCATTCCGGCGGCCCGGCTATATGCTTGTCAATCAGGCCATCGGCGGAACCAATGGCGGCGACCCTTCGGGTACGGTCTTTCCCGTGGATTATCGCGTTGATTGGATTCGCGTGCATACCTGGAGCGATCAGACGGGCTATGTTCTCACGGTGAATGGCGGCGCGGGGAACGGCCCGTATGTTGCCGGAACTGCCGCGTCGATCACGGCAAAAATGCCCCCTGCGGGACAACTCTTTGACCGGTGGGTGATCGCGTCCGGCAATCCGGTTATCGATACTCCCGCGTCATCGACCGCGCTTCTCACCATGCCTGCGTCGAACGTTACGGTCACCGCGACCTATCGCAACAATACCGCCGTGCTGGCCCGGCAGCATCATCAACGGGCAGGAACATTGCCGGCGGGTATGCTTCGCGGGGTAGTCTACGACATCAGGGGCAGGAAAATCACCGCAGATATGCGGGAGCAGGCAATGCATACCGCGGGTGTATATATTATCGCCCACAACAGGCAGCTGCCGCATACGCTCATGGCGGTACCGGGCCGGTGACGCCTGCAGGTACCTTTTTTGAAAACGAGGTCTCGTGAAAAAGCGATTACTGTTCTGGACAGGCTTGTTTCTCGCAATGGCCGCATTTCCCGCCGCAGGTCAGACGAGGATTATCGTGAACCCAAACGTCACCCATCAACCGTTTGAAGGGTGGGGCACCTCGATATGCTGGTGGGGGAACCTTGAAGGGTCAGGGAGCGTCGCGTACCGGAATAAAATCGCCGATATCCTGATCGATCCGGATTCAGGGCTCGGTTTCACTCACTTCAGGTACAACATCGGCGGCGGGGATCAGCCCGGGCACAACCACATGCGGACCGGCGGGGCGATCCCGGGATACAAGCCGACCGAGGCCGGCTCCTATGACTGGACCGCTGATCAGTATCAGCGTAACATGGTAACGGCACTTTCGGAAAGAGCCGCCCTGAAAAACACAGGCATCGTCTGGGAGGCGTTTTCCAATTCGCCGCCATGGTGGATGACCATAAGCGGGTGCTCTGCGGGAAACGTGAACGGAGCCGACAATCTTAAAACCGATTATTTTGATGATTTCGCCGACTACCTCACCGAAGTGGTCAAGCACTTCAGGGACGCATGGGGCATCACCTTCCACACTATCGGCCCATTCAACGAACCGAGCGCGGGCTGGTGGACTGAGGGCAACAATCAGGAGGGGTGCGGATTTAAGTCCAATCAGGCGCGTATGGTCAAACTCCTTGGGAAAAGCCTGGTCGCCAAGGGGCTGTATCCGGCCACCACCGTGAGCGCAGCGGATGAAAACGCCGTGAATCAGGCGGTAAGCGGCCTTGGTTCGTACGACGACAGCGCTTTTTCCTATATGTCACAGATCAACACCCATACCTATTATGGCCGTACCGCCGCCAATTTCACGAATCTGAGCGCTCTCGCCGCGACGAAAAGCAAGAAATTGTGGCAATCCGAAACCGGGCCTCTGGCAGGAAAGGGAAACCAGGACATTGCCATGCTCATGTCCCAGTACCTTATCCAGGACCTGCGCATGCTCAAACCCAATGCCTGGCTTGACTGGCAGACGGTCGGCAGCGGCGACTGGGGCACGTTTACCGTCAACCGGACAAGCCTGGCGCTTGTTCCCACGCGGCGCTACTATATGCAGGCAGCGTTCAGCCGGTTCATACGACCCGGGGCGCGGTTCATCGAGAGCAGCGACTCGAACTCGCTTGCCGCGCTGGTACCCGGCACCGGGAATCTTGTGCTCATTATCAGAAACGGCGGTTCGTCAGCCATCAATTACACCTGGGACCTGACACGATTCGCCACGCTGGGAAGCCGCGCCATCGTATACCAGTACCTCGTTTCAGATTATCAGACGCTTTCGAAACTCCCCGACGCCGCGATCGCCGACAAGCTGTTTTCGATCACCAGCCCGGCGCAATCCATTACCACGTGCATTGTTCCGGGCACCGTCGAGGTGGTGTCGAAAACTCATCCGGAAAAATATCGTCAACCGAATACTTTGTCAATGACGCCCGGCGACGGCCATGCCATCAACCTGTATCTGCCATCGGCAATGGAGTATTCCCTGACGGTTTTCAGCAGCGGCGGAAGGAAGGTACAATGCCTGGGTGAAAAAGGCATAAAAGGAATCAACAGAATAGACCCGGGCAAATTTGGCCTGCCGAGTGGCGTGTATTTTTTGCAGCTGCGGCAACAGGGAGCATCGGCACACGGAGTTTTTCATATCTGGTGAGGTTGCTTTGCCCATGGTTTATTGCGCCAGAAGGCACCTTTGAACAGACTCGACAGCTCCCGCTTTAAAAGAGACGATATAAAAACCAGCGCTGATCAAAGGGCCGCCAAGGGAGATGGTGCAGGTTCCCGGGGCCTGGATGCGATTGACGAGAGAAGCAACCTGCCTGCCCCGCATGTCGAATATCCGCAGGGAAACCTGATAGCGGCGGGCAAGGGCGTACCGCGTTACTGCCGCAGGCACGCCCGCGTTGCATGTATCGAAGAAATCCTCGTGATCGAGAAGGCCTTCCGTCTCCGGCAAATGGACAGGACTTCCCCTAAGGCAGCAACACCATGTTCCGGGTGATCAGCAACTCTCCGGCAATCAGCTTGAAGATGTAGGTGCCGGAGGAAACTTTTTGCCCTGCGTCGTTGTGCGCATCCCAGACCTTCTGATACCTGCCTGCATCGGCCGTTTCCTGCGCCAGCGTCCTGATCACCCTGCCTTTCATATCAAGAATCTGCAGGGTAACCGGGGAAGGATTGACAATGGTATATCCAATGGTCGTCTGCGAAAGAAAAGGATTGGGATAATTGG
Source organism: Chitinispirillaceae bacterium (assembly GCA_016926315.1). The sequence continues at coordinate 5,540 of JAFGOU010000514.1, read as the reverse complement.
CGATGAGGGTAAAAGCTGCTGACCGTGCCGGATTGTGGTTGCCGGCAATGCCGGTGCCGTTTATGGGACTCAGGTTGAAATTCATATCGTCATACCATTTCAGGCGTTTGGGAACCGTGGTGGTGATTTTTGTGTAATCGGTTGAAGAGATACGGTCCTTTTTATACCGCGCCGCCAGCCAGCACAGGAAGGTCTCGGAGTGGTCTTCCGAGGTCGGGTTGTCACGGGCATACGATGAAATATACTGGCCGTCGGCTTTTGCCGCCGCTGCCCATTCTGCGGTATAGTACTTGCGGTCGAACGCGGCATGGGTCGCTTCGTGGATCATTGTTTCGGTAACAATACCTTGACGCTCATAACTGTCCCCCTGACCGGTGTGGATAGTAAGAGGATTCCCCCCTCCCCACGGATTGCTTCCAGCGTGGATTGCCGCTCCGGTGATGCCGGTGCGAACGCATATCGGCATCTGCCCTATGTTGCGGGCGTATTTTTCGGCCAACGCCTTTGCTTCAATCTGGCTGAATTCCGGATTGACCATCATGTCCCATGCAGGACAACCGTCGCTGAAGCTGGCGATATACACATAGACGTTCAAGGTTACGGAACCGACGCGGCGGTCGTATACCCTCCGGCTCTCCTGACCTTTGTAGGTGACCTCGCTGAGCGCGGTGGGGTCGTCGTCTTTAAAAGAGTTCGGAAAATTGAAAATGGTGCCGGAATAGGGCTGAGCGAAAAGACATGATACCGATACCGCAAAAATGAGCGCCAGTTTGAAAACCATAGGACCCTCCCCTTTTTTGATTGAATCCGGTTTTGCGCTGCTTTAGTAAGTAGTGTCCATCCGAAAAGTCCTCTTTGTGACGTCATACCGGCGCAGGCCGGTATCCAGATCCTTTTTTTGCGTAAAATCATAGATTCCGGCTTTCGCCGGAATGACTACCTTGTGACAGTAAGGGTTTTCGGACAGACATTAAGTAACATAGGAAAAAAAGAGGGGTTTGCCTGATAAAAATCAGAAAAGAAGGAAAAAAGGTGGACCCGGGAGTCTTTTCTCCTCGGGTATTTCCTTTAAAATGTTCCGTAAGAATTAGATATTTTTAAATTAATATAAATACGCATATTTGACATATTTTATCTAATCATATAATGTTATAATTGATTATTTCAGTTTAAGTGTTCCGTAAAAACAGAACGAAACATTCAATTGTTATACTTTTTTCCTGAAACAGCGACCTGATTACCCTTATATTTATCTTTAGGCCTACAATGCGAAAACACGCCTCCACCCTTTCCGTTTTTGACTATACCGACTACCGCCGGTATCTTGCTGATTTTTACAAAGAGCAGAAGCTTGCCACCAAAGCGTTTTCCTACCGCTATTTTGCAAAAAAAGCCGGAATCAACTCCGTTGGCCTCTATAAGGATGTCGTCGAGGGTCGCCAGAACCTTGGCAGGGCGCTCATCTTCAAGTTTTCCGCTGCAATGCGCCATACCAAAAAAGAGGCGGAATACTTTGAGAACCTGGTTTTTTTCAATGAGGCGGCAACGGTTGACGAGCGGACCCTGTTTTTCGAGCGCATGATGTCGTGCCAGGGCTCAAAGGCGCGGCTTGTCGAAACCACGAAATATGAGTATTATCAGAAGTGGTACTACAGCGCGATCAGGGCGTTGATATCGATCGGCAGGTTCGGTGACAGCGAGGCTGATTGCAGGACCATAGCCGCGACCCTGAATCCGCGGATTCGTCCCGAAGAAGCGAAGAAAGCGCTCGCCATACTCGAACGGCTCGGGTTTATCGAAAAAAACCGTGATGGCGCCTTTGTCCTCACCAGCAGCGCAATCACCACGGGACCACTCAAACCGGAAGCGAGTATGACCGCGCTCAAGGTGATCAGTTTCCAGAAGGAGATGACCGCCCTGGCAAACGGGTCGCTCGACCGGTTCGGTGTGGAAAACGTCAACCTCTCAACGCTCACGCTCGGCATTTCAGCGGCGACCATGACCGCGATCAAGGAGGAGCTTGCCGCGGTCAGGAACAAGATCGCAACACTTGCGGAACAGGAGCGTGAGCCGGACCGTGTTTTTCAGCTCAACATGCAGTTCTTCCCCCTGTCCGATACCCGTAAGGGGGCTGCAGATGCGTAACCTGATCGTCACCACCCTGCTGCTGGCCGCAACCGTCGGCATTCTCCTAGTTCGCTGCGGCTCGCTCGACATGGTCGCGGGCGGCAGCAGTTCCGAAACCGTGATCGGCCGGGTGGCGGATGAAGCGGGCGTTCCGGCCTGCTCGGTACTGGTGACGCTGTATCCGGAAACCTATGATCCGGTGGCAGATAAGCCGCTTCCGCAGGCGAGCTCCGCAATGACCGATTCCAGCGGTACCTACCTTCTGAAAGCGCCCGACTCATCGGCCCGCTATTCGGTGGTGGCCATCGCCCTCAATTCGGAGAGGCGTTCCCTCATGACCGCGGTGGTCATCACCGGGGACACCACCATGGTGGAGGATGCGCGCCTTCACCTGCCTGGCGGAATACTGATAACGCCACCCGAGGGCGCGGACCCCGTCAGCGGCTACCTGTATATTCCCGGCACCGGCGTTGCGTCGTTTATCAGCGGGGCCGCGGGTCAGGTGCTGCTTGACCGGGTGCCGGCCGGGACCATCCCTTCGGTCAATTACGCGTCGCGCTCAACCGACGACGCCTCGGTGGTAAGGTCAGCCGTCGAGGTCGTTTCCGGGGACACGGTGGTGCTGCCGTTTCCGCAATGGCGTTACTCCAGGAAGCTCTTTCTCAATACCACGGCGTCGGGCGCGGCCGTGTCGGGAAATGTCGGTGGTTTCCCCGTGCTCGTCAGATTGAATAGCGCCAATTTTCCGTTTTCGCAGGCCCGGCCCGATGGCGCGGACCTCCGTTTTTCCAACCCCAACGGCACACGCCTTGCCTTCGAGATAGAGCGGTGGGATGCGACGGCCGCGGAGGTCTGGGTACGGGTGGATACGGTGCTCGGCAATAACGACCGCCAGTATATCGTGATGCACTGGGGGGCTTCGATTTCTGACGTTGCTTCATTATCAAACAGCACCTCAGTTTTCGACGCGTCGCGCGGGTTCCAGGGCGTCTGGCACCTAGGCGGCGCGGGTAACGGGACTGTGTATGATGCAACGGTCAACCAGTACCACGGCACGCCGTATAACATGACCGCTGCCTCCGCGGTGGCCGGCGCCGTTGGTCTTGCGAGGGATTTCAACGGCACGACGGCCTATATCGCCATGCCGAACACCGCCTCGGGAAAACTCGATCTGCCGGAAAACGGCAGCTATGCCATCTCGCTCTGGGCGTATGCGGATACGATCGATACGCTTTGGCACGCGATCGCCGGCAAAGGCCACGAGCAATACTACCTCAAGCTGAAGTGCAACGGCCGGGGTAGGGCGACCTGGGAGTTCGTGACGTTTCAGGACCGACAGGGGTGGGGGTATACCGAGGACTCCGTGCCGCCCGCGCCGGGACAAAAGCAGTGGGTGTATCTGACGGGCGTGCGTTCGGGCACGAAACAGTACCTGTACATCAATGGCGATATGGTGAACGATTCGGTCCCGGTCCAGCCGGGAAATTATTCGAGGAACACGGGTGACGATTTTTCCATTGGCAGATACGCCCGCCAGGTGTTGATCCCCTATTACGAAGGGTGGTGCTATTTCAACGGCCGGATCGACGAGGTTCGGGTGATGAGTTTTGCGCCGGGTCCCGACTGGATCAAGCTGTGCTATATGAATCAGCGCGTGGATGATAAGTTGGTGGAGTTCAGGTAGGGAAGTTATCGAAAAAAACTGCCAGTGACCGTCCGGGCAAGGAAAGCACTGGCAGAATATAAGAGCCGTACGAGGCTTGTTGCCAAGGCATCGCCGGTCCCTTAGTACTGAAAATAGTACAATCGGCTGCGGTGCGTCACGTTAAACCTGCAAAGGGGTAGGAGTTATGGCCATGCAACCGGTTGGATTCCTCAGATTGTTCGCTTCGCAATGCGCTGCTTTAGGTCTGCTGGTCGTTTTAACGGCGCAGGTCGGCTCCGCCATCAGTGTCGTATCGTATGTCACCGACAGTGACGGCGTGACCTTTACCTGTAACACCGGCAAAATGAAGGTGACGATCTGCCAGGCCGACATCGTACGGGTGACCTACACGCCGACCTCGGCCTTTCCGGCAAAGGCCTCTCTTTGCGTCAACAAGACCTTTGCCACGCCGAGTTTCACCACGGCCGAAGCGGGCGATACGATTACCCTCACCACCAGCCGCATGAGGGTCAAGGTCGCGAAATCGAACGCGGCCATCAGCTATGCCGACCTGAACAATACGCTCATTCTCGCCGAGTACGACAAATCCATGGCCGCGGCCACGGTGGAGGGAATCAGCACCTATACCTGTAACACGATATTCAACTCACCGGCCGATGAGGGATTATATGGGCTGGGGCAGCACCAGATCGACGGCGGCAAGGGGACCGCAACGGTCAATTATAAAGGCAAGGCTTCGGAGCTCATGGACCAGAAGTACGAGTATATCAACTATTTCAATTCCGTCATTCCGGTGCTTGTGTCCACACGCGGGTACGGCCTGTTCTGGGACAACTACTCAAAAAGCTGGTTTTACGGAGCGGAAGGGAGCAATACCCGGTATCGTTATACCTCCGAATGCGGCGACCTGATCGACTACTATTTTTTCTACGGTCCGGAGATCGACAAGGTCCTGTCGCTGTACCGGACCACCACCGGAACGGTACCGCTTCTGGCAAAATGGTGTTATGGGTTGATTCATTCCAAGGACAAGTACCAGTCTCAGAGTGAGTATCTTGCCGTCAAGGATGGGTTTCGCAACAACCGAATCCCGGTCGATTGCATCGTTCAGGACTGGGGCTACTGGAGTCCGGATCCATGGGGATCACACAAAATGAACGCATCACGCTGGCCAAACCCTAAAACAATGGTCGACCAGATGCATGCGGCGAATATTAAAACCATGATCTCCATCTGGCCGTGTTTTGCGCCGGGAAGCAACAACTATACTGAATTGAATAACGCCGGAGCGTTGTGGCCGGTTACCAGCGGGTCAACCCGTTTCATCGATGCTTACCACACCAACGGCCGGAACATTTACTGGCAGCAGCTCAATACCCAACTGCTTTCGGCACACGGCTGGGATGCGTGGTGGCTGGATAATGATGAACCGCATCCCTATCCCGACCCGTTCGACCGGCACGCACTCACCACGGCCCTGGGCAAGGGGTGCCTGTATTACAACACCTATTCGCTCATGCTCATGAATACCGGCTACACCAACTGGCGGCGCGATATTCCGAACAAACGGGCCGCCCTGCTCTCCCGCGTGGCGTTCGCCGGCCAGCAACGCTCCGGCTCGATCCAGTGGAACAACGACATCTCCTGTAACTGGGGCGCGCTGCAAAACTCCATTCCAGCCGGGCTTCACTTCTGCGCATCAGGCAATCCCTACTGGTGCACGGACATCGGCGGCTACTGGGGGCAT
>JAFGOU010000513.1 GCA_016926315.1 Chitinispirillaceae bacterium | reverse complement strand
GCCTGTCGCTGGGCGTATCGCCGAACCAGGCCGCGACCACCCCAGCAAAAATCAGGCTGCTTAACCGTGAATTCTGCTATTCGGGAGGTCCTCATCCCATGCGCGGGAGAGGCGCCTCCCCCTCCATTGAAATCGGCCTTGACGTTTCAGACCTTATCGATTCCCTTGCGGGAAGCGCGACCGGGAAATTTTTTCTTATCGTCGATTCAAAGGGCGGCAGCGGAACCGTGGACTCCCTCTCGTTCATGGACTACACGTCGGGAACGGTCAGGCAGACCAAATCGGCGCAAACAAACGTCTCCATAACGCCCGGCACCGCTTCGTCTCCCGCAAAAACCTACATCGGCGTCGCGGTGACGCTCAATGGCGCCCGCAGCACCCATGAGCCGTTCCGGGCGCTGTCGGAGCAGGATCTTGTTTTCCGTTCGGGTCATGAAACGGCGCGTGTCCGGGTGCCGTTCGCCGGTCCGGGCGAGATCGCCCTGTTTGACCTGCGAGGAAATCGACGCCTCCTGGCGGCAGCCGGAGGCAGCGGCGGAGGGACCGTTTCGACCAAGGAGCTCCCGGCCGGCGCGTACCTCATGAATGTCCGGTCAACGGCGGGAAAAGGGCAGGCGGTACGCAGGATATCGATAGTGCGGTAGAGGTACGGCTCCATTGATTTCGGGGTAGCGGACCGTTCGGTACGTTTGCCGGTGCCTCCGCGCACTTATACGGGCATCCGTTACGGCCGGCCGGCAATAAGTACCCAGGCCGCCGTGTTTTTTCCTGTTTTGAGGAAATAGATCCCGTGGGGCATCTCCCGCGCATGAACGATCATGCGGGCGCCGTGCCGTGACATGCGGCATGCGACCGCTTTCCCCTGCATGGTGCAGAGCGACAGGACGCGGGGAACGTCGCCCGGCGTGCCGAATGAGATGCTCACCCGCCCGGCGCCGTTTATCACCTCAACGACCGGCCGGGGGGCGCGTGCCGGGCTCCGGCGAGCGATCGGGCTCTGGTGCCAGATAAAGGGCAGCGGAGAATGGTCGGGGGCGACGCAGGTAATCGTCAGGGTATCCGGCGTCAGGCCGCTCGACGAGGCGATGACCAGCACGGTTCCGGGCGTGTTCCTCGACTTGAGCACCCAGCCGATCTTTCCCGCGATGGTCGTTTTTGTCAATGGGTCGAAACAGTCGGCGGGGCCGGCGATCTGCAGGGCGACGCTGCGGGCGGCGAAGGCGCACGCGCCGCGCGCGTCCCGGAGCGATCCGACGATGCGGGTGATGTCGGTGCTGTCAGCGGTCAAGGTGACGAGGTCCGCGTCGAGCTGCACCCGCGCGGGGGCAAGACCGACCACGAAGTGGTCGTCAGCGGTCCCGGCCCAGTTCGCGCGGAAGGTATAGAATGCCTTTTTGGGAATGCGGTAGTGATCGAGGACGCCCATGGGAAAGTCCTGCACCGGCGACCAGTAGTCCACGAAGCACCACATGAATCCGCCTCCGGGTACCGGTTGCGTGGTTCCGTTCCATGCGGCAAGGATCGCGGTCCAGTTGTTCGACCCGGACCAGCGGTCAAGTGCGAACCGGTTCTCGCTGAGCGATCCCGAAAGCGACGCGTCGTTTCTCGTGGAGGTATCGCCCCGGTAACACCACTTGATCCATCCCTCGTGGTATTCGGCGACGAACGCCCCCGTCACCTGGGTCCTGATGTTCGCATTCGGATAGATTTCGTAATTCATTCCCGAAATATCCGCGCCCAGATACGCAAGCTGGGAGGAACTCCCGTACACCGCGGTATTCCGGGTCGAATCGAGTCCGTGGAGCGTGCCGTTCAACCGGTTGAACTGCGTCAGAAAGTTGTCCCGTGGTTCGTTGAATATTCCCCAGGCGACGATGGACGGGTGATTATACCCGTCACTGACCATATCTCGGGCCGCGGCGTTCATGCGGTCCCAGAAATCAGACGGGTAGGGGGCCGTTCCGCAGCATCCCCATGAGGGTATTTCCGGGATGCAGATCATGCCGCGCTCGTCGCACGCGTTATAAAACGCCGGCGAGCGCGGATAGTGGGCGCAGCGGACCGCGTTGGCGCCCATCTCCTTTGCCAGCCTGACCTCCTCAAAAAACCGGGAGCGGGGGACCGCGTTTTCCACCCAGGCGAACTCCTGGTGCATGCACACGCCCTTGAGCAGGTAGCGCTGGCCGTTGAGGAAAAATCCTCCGGCCCGGGTCCAGCCCACGCTTCGGATGCCGAACCGTTCCACGTAATCATCCACGGCCTGCCCGTCGGTCATGACCCTGGTGAAAACGCGGTACAGGGAGGGTGATTCCGGACTCCACAGCCGGGGATTCGCGAGCGCCGCACTCGTCGTATCAAAAACATGCGAGGAATTCGCGCCGACCTGACCGGTCATTTCGTACCGCGCGACGATGACATCGGCCGGGTCGACGATGCAGAAGGATACGGTCGCCGTCTTCGACGCCGCGTTGTCGTTGCGGACCGTTGTCCTGACGCGCACGCGGGCGCTTGACGGAGTCGCCACCGGCGTTTCGATTTTCTGCCCGTTTCTGGGAATGCAGACGTTGTCCGTGCATACGAGCCAGACATCGCGATACAGCCCGCTGTAGAGAAAAAAATCGGGGTATTCAATGTTATTGCCGGCCGCGTTGAACGTGCCGGCCCTTCCCGGCGGGATGTTGTTGCGATACCGGCAGTCAAGCCTGACGGCAAGGACATTGACCCCGCTCCTGGTCACCGCTCCGGAGATATCGAAAGCGAAACCGGTATACCCGCAGGCGTCGTGCGTTCCGACAAGGGTGCCGTTGACATACACCTCGGCGATCTGCATGGCGCCGTCAAACTCGGCAACGACCCTCTGATTATGGGCTGACGATGGGACCGTGAAGCTTTTCCGGTACCAGTGAACGCCGTTCCAGCCGCTCGACTGCGGCACGCTCGATTGTTCCGCGTCCACGGTCGGCGCGTCGTACTGCGCCGAGTGCGGCAGATTGACGGTTTGCCATGACGCGTCGTTGAAGGAGACGGCCGGGGCGTTGGCAGGGTCGGCCTTGATGAACTTCCACGATTGACCGAGAGGCACCCTCGTTCGAATCGCACATATGCGCGAGGGAAGGAAATCGGCATTGGCGGAGAGGAATCCGAGGGAAAGAAACCATGCCGCAACGGCATGGCGGTGAAGGCGCGGGAGTGTCATCATGTTTGTTTCAATGCCCCGGCGAACGGATCAAAACCATGCCGCTGACGGCAACGTCTCCCTGCGTGCATTTTACCATTCGTATCCTGTCATGGAAGACCGCTTTGCAGGGCGCAACGTCCATCAGCCTTCCGTACCCCTCAATGACCAGTATTTTCCTGCCGCCCAGATCGTATGCCTCGAGCACGGTTTTTTCCCCGGC
>JAFGOU010000512.1 GCA_016926315.1 Chitinispirillaceae bacterium | reverse complement strand
GTTGACAGGTAGATAATGACTCTGATGCCTCGTTTCGGCAGCGACGCAGTAGTTACGGTGCCAGCACCACGGTCGCCGGGTTCGTCCTGGAGGTCCTTGATTATTTCGCGGATAAGGTTCAGCAGAAAGGCCAGCGCTGCGGGAACGGTGAGTGCCCTGATGTCCGGGGCGCCGAGAGCGCCGTAGACGAGCGCATACGCGACGAGAAGAGAAACGGCGATGTTGCCGGCAAGAGGGGTGCTTTTGAGAAAATATGTATAACAGAGCAGGATAAGGATGGGGAGGGCCGTCCATGCGAGATACAGTGGCGACACGAAGGCGGCGCTGCCCAGCGCGGTGACCGCAAGATAGGCGGCAAATATCCGGGCGCTGTCGCGGGAAATGTCGTTTTTCGGCAGCGGGCGGTCGCGGCGGTTTATACGATCCGCGGTAATATCGTGAAGGTCGTTGATGACGTTGCCGAATGATGCGGTGAAGATCCCTGCTATAATTAGCAGAAACAGTCCGGGAACGGGAATAGTTGAACGCCCGAGCCAGTAACCGAGAGCTACTGCGGCGCCGGTCATAAGGACATTGTTGAGCCTGGCGATCTTTATGTAGGGGACAAGCGTTTTCATATAGCATTAACAAATATACAAATTATCGATTTATCCTTTTTGTATTTTATTAAAACATAGTCCTGTTCCTCGGGGAGTTCGTTTGGCAAAAGTGATAAATCACCGCTGGATAATGCTTGTGGCCGTCGCCGCTGCGGGATTTTTTATCGATTGGTGGACCAAATATCTTGCAGTACAGCACCTCAATATGTTCGAACCCCGCCAGGTGGTTGGCAGCTGGCTTGAGCTGGTACTCGTTTACAATAAAGGCGCGGTGTTCGGTCTTGATCCGACAAGGCTCATACCCGGTTTTCCAGTCAACATCTTCTTCACCGTTTTTCATGTGATTGCCCTCGTCGTGCTCGCGCTCTACTACCGGTACCTCAGAAATAGCGACCGGCTCATGCTTTGGGCACTGGCGATCATTTTCCCCGGCGCGCTCGGCAACCTGTTCGACCGGCTCGTCCATCCCGCAAGTGGTGTGGTCGATTTCATCAAGATGGACCTGAGAATATGGCCGTTCAACCCGTGGCCCGTTTACAACATGGCGGACGCGTTCGTGACAATCGGAGTCGTAATGATGATAATCTGCTTTCTTCTTGAAAACAGACGGAAAACCGCTCCTGTTGCATTGACATCGGAATAAAATCCTGACAATGCGCAAGTACATTGTACCGGAAGAGGCGGAGGGACTGAGGCTCGATGTCTTTCTGAGCAGGAAGGCCGCCGGTGCTTCCCGGTCGCAGGTTCAGAAACTTATCGGTGCGGGTGGCGTGTCGGTTGAAGGGAAGAAGGCGCCAAAGAGGTATACGGTATCAGCAGGTGACGTCATACGTCTCGACGATTCACTGCTGCAGTGCAGAGAGTCCCGCCTTGAGCCCCAGAACATCCCGCTTGCTGTAATTTACGAAGACGAATGGTACATCGCAGTCGACAAACCGGCCGGTCTGGTGGTCCATCCCGGCAGCGGCAATTGGAACGGTACGCTTGTGAACGCGCTGCTGTTCCATCGCGGGAAAAATCTCTCCGACGGTTCGGCAGCTGACCGGCCCGGCATAGTTCACCGTCTTGACAAGGACACGTCCGGCGTCATAGTCATTGCGAAGACCAACCAGGCGCATGCGGCACTTGCCGGCGAATTCGCCCGGCGCAGTGTGCGCAAGAAATACTGCGCTTTCTGCGCCGGCAGGCCTGTGCCTGTCGAGGGAATAATAGACCTGCCTGTCGGAAGGAGCCGGAGCGACCGGAAAAAACAGGCCGCTGCCGCCGGCGGAAGGGCATCGGTGACGGAATACCGGATAGTTGATTACCGGTCCGGAATCTCGTTCGTGGAATTCATGCCGAGGACCGGACGGACCCATCAGATACGGGTACATTGCTCGGCGCGCGGTTTCCCTGTTGTCGGAGACGACCTGTATGGGGGGGGATGCGGGCAGTTGAAGCGGATTCATCCGTCGGACCGTCCTTTTGCGGCATCGCTGTACCGGTGTTTCTCCCGCCTGGCGCTTCATGCTGTATCCATTACCTTCACCCATCCGTTTCTGCAGAAGGTGACGGAAGTAGGCGCCCCGCTTCCGCCCGATTTCGACTGTGCGCTGTCGCTTTTCAGGGAGACACTGCCACCCGTCCGGTAAGCGCATGTTGCGCCGTTATCTGCAATTTAACCATATTTAGTCACTTAAAAATCCCCCAAAAGCCTTTAAAGACGGGAAATTACATGAAACAGGCACCCATTGAACGCGCTCTTATAAGCGTTTCCGATAAAAAAGGCGTGGTCGAATTCGCGAGTAAACTTGCGGCGCTCAACATCGAGCTCGTCTCCACTGGCGGAACGGCGCGTCTTCTTCAGGAGCAGGGAATATCCGTGGTGCCGGTCGACGCATATACCGGTCACCCGGAGATAATGGACGGAAGGGTCAAGACCCTCCATCCGCGCGTGCACGGCGGGATACTTGCTGTACGCGACAATGCCATTCACGGAGAGCAGATGAGGCAGAACGGCATAAGGCCGATTGATCTCGTGGCTGTAAATCTGTACCCGTTTGTGCAGACGGTCGCAAGGTCGGGAGTGACCGTGGAGGAGGCGGTGGAAAACATCGATATCGGCGGTCCGGCGATGGTAAGGAGCGCGGCCAAGAATCACGCGTACGTTACCGTCATCGTTGACCCGAGAGATTACAAATCCGTGGCGGACGAGATAACCAGATCGGGATGCGTCTCAATTGAAAAAAGACGCAGGCTGGCGGTCAAGGCGTTCGCTCACACGGCGGCCTATGATGCGGAGATAGCCGGCTATCTTTCGAAAATTTATCCGGGAAGTCACCGGAACCAGCGGGATTGATGCAGGTTTGAAGAGCGTTGGCGTTCATACATTAACGATAAAAAAGGACAGCTGCATATATGGCAAAACATCTTGTGGTAGTAGAATCGCCTGCCAAGT
>JAFGOU010000511.1 GCA_016926315.1 Chitinispirillaceae bacterium | reverse complement strand
CCTGGAACGGGACGGCGCGAACGAAAAGTATGAAAAACGCGTGGCGGAAATTGAAGGGGTGATCGGCCAGAGCAGTGGCACATCGAGAACGGCACAGGAGCCCTCCCAAAAGGCGGCTCCAAAACCAAAAAGGAAGAGCGCTGGTCCGCCGCGCGGAAAAGCCGGTCGGATGAAAAAGCCCGAAGCCGGAAGCGGCAGCGATCGGCCGCTTGCAGGAGTCAGGCTCAAGAGGAGGCCCAAGCTCCAGTGGCGCAAAAAAGCGGGGGAGAAAAAAGCCGGGGATACCAAGGAATAATGTGGTTCCGGCCCCATGGCGATCCCTGTCACGACCGACAGGGGACGCGGATATGCGTCGGGTGCGGCCATACGGGGCAAAACGGGCGGAAATCATGAACGATCAGAAACGGCGGTATGCGCAGGCGCGTGCTCTGATGCGCGAGCATGGATGTTCCCGTCTGTTGATTTCGGATCCGGTTGACGTTGAGTACCTCAGTTCCTTTCATTCGTCATACGCGTTCATTCTGCTTTCGCGCGGGACGAAAACGCTGGTAACCGATTCGCGCTATCAGGAAGAAGCACGGCGGTTTCTCCGAAAGAACCCCTCATGGCGCAGCAGGATAATCGCCGCAGGAGATTGTTCATTTGTTGCGGGACGGTCCGGGGAAAAAGCAGTCATCGGATTCCAGTCCGACGTGGTGACGGTTGACCAGTTGCACCGGTTTAAAAAAGCCGCGCCGCGCGCCCGCTTTGTTCCCATTCCCGCGTGCGTTTCCGACCTCGCATCTTCCAAATCGAAACGGGAGCTTTTATGGCTGGAACAAGCCGCGCGCGCCGGCGAAAAGGCGCTCGCGCTCCTGCGCCGCCGTTTGCAGAAGGGAATATCGGAACAGGAAGCGGCCGCGCTACTCGATATGCTGTGCGCCAGGTTCGGTTCTCAGCGGCCGGCTTTTCCGACGATCGTGCTGTTCGGGCCCCGCACCGCGATGCCGCACGGCCGGCCCGGCCATACCAGGCTGAAAAAGGGCGATCTGGTGCTCATTGATTTCGGATGCGCCTGCAACGGTTTCTGTTCTGATATGACCAGAACCTTCGTCTGCGGCAGGGCAAACGCCCGCCAGAAACGGATTCACGCGATTGTTGCGAACGCGCAGGAACAGGCCCGTGCCGCGGTCCGGCCGGGTGCGGCGGCGCGGACAATTGACCAGGCCGGACGTTCGGTCATTGACAAGGCCGGGTTCGGAAAGTCGTTCGGTCACAGCCTCGGGCACGGCCTCGGAAGGCGGGTCCATGAGAGTCCGCATATATCGGCGGCCTCAAAAGACCTTTTACAAGAAGGAAACGTCATTGCGATCGAGCCCGGCATCTACCTGCCCGGGTTCGGCGGCGTTCGCATCGAAGATATGGTGCTTGTCACCGGCACGGGTTTTCGTCCGCTCACCCGTTTTTGCAGAGACCTCATAGAATTACCGGCAGGGGATTGAACCGTCATGAAACGGTTTTCACATGGTGCGACCGCTCCCGGTAACCAGTTCCTGAAAGAACGATTGGTTTTTAGCTGAACAGGCAGACCCATGCGCTCCCGCATACCCGTTTTCCTGCTCATTGTGGTTGTCGTCCCGCTCGGTTTCGGCCTTAAATATTACGGCGGCCCGGGCCGCGAATGGTGCAATCTCTACGGCGCAGCAGTGCTGTACGAGCTGTTCTGGTGCCTTGTCGCGTTCCTTGTTTTCCCCTCGCGCAAAGCCGTGCCCTGGATCGCGTCGGGCGTGCTGCTCGGCACCTGCGTGCTTGAATTGCTGCAGCTCTTCCATCATCCGGCGCTCACCGCTGTCAGGAGCTCGCTTGTCGGCGTATGGCTTATCGGCAACAGCTTTGACTGGTTTGATTTTCCGCATTATGTCCTCGGGTCCGCGATCGGGTGGGCGGTATTGCGTCATATCGCAAGGCCATAGCAGCAAGGTTGCCGGGTGTGGGAGGGATGCCTGGTATTGTCGTTTGTTTTGTTTATGACCCCCCCTGCCAGGGGGGTATTCGGCGACAGGGTCGCCGGAAGAGAATGTATCAGGAACCTTTTTTAATGAGTCGTATGGGTGGAGGCAGAATTCCCGGCACTGATACGGCTGATGTATTTTCACCATATGAAAAAAATCTTTCTCGTTGCCGGCGCACGGCCCAACTTCATGAAGATCGCGCCGATTGCGCGCGCGATCGAAACGGCACGAACGGTTGACTACCGTATCGTGCATACGGGACAGCATTATGATGAGGGCATGTCCGGCACCTTTTTTAACGAACTCGGGATTCCGGAACCGCACGACAACCTGAACGTCGGGTCCGGTTCGCACGCGGTGCAGACCGCGAACATCATGATAAGGTTCGAAGATGTCTGCCTCAAGGAGCGGCCGGACATGGTCGTTGTGGTGGGAGACGTCAATTCCACGGTCGCGTGCGGCCTGGTCGCGAAAAAACTGCATATACAGCTCGCACACGTGGAAGCGGGCCTTCGCTCGCGCGACCGCTCCATGCCCGAAGAGATCAACCGGATCGCCACCGATGCGATCGCCGACCTGTTCTTTACCACGGAACAGGAGGGCACCGAAAACCTTCTCCATGAAGGACATGCCAGGGAGGCGGTGCACTTTGTGGGGCATGTCATGATTGACAACCTGTATTACCAGCTCGGCAAGCTTTCAGACCGAAGCGTGTCGCCTGCAATACGGGACCTCAAGGCCCGGCTTGGCAAGCCGTATGCGTGCCTGACCCTGCACCGGCCCTCGAACGTCGATGATACAGCCGTGCTCGCCCGGTTGATCAACGCGCTGCATGAGCTGGCTGCCGATGCGCCGATCATATTTCCCTGCCATCCGCGGACCAGAAAGAACTTGAAAACATCCGGCCTGGAGGAACGTTTTTTGTCCCTGAACTCTGAAAAGAAACAGCTTGCCTCCGGGATCGTGCTTCTTGAGCCGCTCGGGTACAATGATTTTCTCTATCTCTGGAAAGATGCGGCGCTCATGCTCACCGACTCCGGCGGACTGCAGGAAGAGACCACGGCGCTCAAGATTCCGTGCATTACCATGCGTGAAACAACGGAACGGCCGGTTACCGCCGCCGTTGGATCAAACGTGGTGGTGGGAAGCGACCCCGAAAAAATAATAACGCATGGCCGTCAGGCCCTGGCAGGGAACTGGAAAAAGGGACAGGTGCCCGATCTCTGGGACGGCAGGGCAAGCGAGCGTATCGTGACCATAGTATGTACGCCCGGAATTTGAATATGAGGTCCGCCAGGGCGGCATGGAAAACCAGTTGACATTGTACCTAGAATAATTGTTTGATTTGTTAATGACCTCACCCCGTCCCTTCGGGACGGACCTCTCCGCCTGGAGAGGTGTACGGCTACAGAGTCGCCGGGAGAGGAACAGAGGTGTGGAAATTCCCTTATCTTGCTTTAAACTGTAAAATTATTTCATTCGTGTGGCCGGGCTATGAGGCCCAGATAGGAGAGTCGGGGAATAACGTGTTCAGTAAGTCAACAAAAACAGTGAATTATGGGTTATATTTATGTTTAAAGGCACTCTGTATCATTCCAATGCTGCTACCACAGAAAAGCCAGCGTATGCGATGTTCCCAAGGCTCATCAGTGCTTTTCCGTGACATGATCCTTCTGGTTGGTCTGTTTATTGCGGTTGGTGCGTGGGCGCAGAATACAACCGGACTTGCCCCGCTTACAAAAGAGTTCAGGGAGTGGCGGCAGGGCAGATTGCAGCAGGCGCTTCCCGTGCAAGGATCGCGCTCTTTCGGCTACATCCCCTCGCCGGTTACACGGCCCGCACGTGAACGTCCATCGCCTGCTTCAAAAACCCCGTTTGCACTGTCCGGCCCGCCGGAATCGTTTGACCTGAGAACATCGGGTGCCATGACGCCGGTAAAGAACCAGGGATCTTGCGGCTCATGCTGGACCTTCGGCACGTTCGGCTCCCTGGAAAGCTGGCTCCTCAAACACCGGAGCGAAACCTGGGACTTTTCGGAACAGAACCTTAAAAACACCCACGGATTCGATCTGCCCCACTGCGGTGGCGGCAATTACGACATGAGTGCCGCTTCGCTGGCCCGTTGGAACGCGCCGGTGGCGGAGTCGGACGATCCGTTCAATGCATCGAGCGGCGCCTCGGCGCCCGGTCTGCCGGTGCAGAAATATGTCTCTGACATCAGGATATTTTCCAGCACGAGCGACATTAAAAACGCGCTCATGACCCATGGCGCCCTGGGTTCGTACATGTACTATTCGGACACTGCTTACCATTCGTCAACAAATTCCTTTTACTATTCCGGCGATTCCGCCTCCAATCACGCGGTGACGCTGGCTGGCTGGGACGATACAAGGTCTGTTTCCGGTGCTCCGAACAACGGCGCCTGGCTCATCAAGAACAGCTGGGGGACCGGGTGGGGGGACAACGGCTATTTCTGGATCTCGTATTCTGATTCCAAAGCGGTCAGGGAGGCATGGGCATTTACCGGGGCAGAGGACACGAGCGCCTATACGGCAAATTATTGCTACGATACGCTCGGACTCACCGGCGGATACGGTTTCGCCAGGGACAGCGCCTGGGGTGCCGCGCTCTTTTCGCCCCGGCAAAACGAATATTGCGTCGCGATCGGCATTCACGCAATAGTTGACGGTACTGCGTATTCCATAACCTTGTACGACGATTTCAGCGGCGGTTCGTTTTCGGGCCTGCTCGGTTCAGTTTCCGACGTGTGTGACCAGGCCGGGTATTACACCATACCACTGCCCTCGCCGGTTTCCCGCACTGCCGGCGACCAGTTCGGCGTGGTGGTCAAGTTCAAAACGCCGGGATATGACTTTCCCATACCCATAGAATACCCGGTGTCCAGCTACTCAT
>JAFGOU010000510.1 GCA_016926315.1 Chitinispirillaceae bacterium | reverse complement strand
GACCTTTCTCAGCAGATCGACGAACTCTTCCTTTATCATCGAATTCTTCAGCTTGACATGATACGCGAAATCAAGCCGCTCGCCCTGCGCCATCTCCCGCAGGGTGATGAGCGCGAAATTCTTGCAGAAACGTTTCATGAGCGCTTCGATCTCCATGCGGTTCTCGCTGTCGCTTACAAGATTGAACCGCAGCATGCCGTCGAAATAGCGCGACTGTCCAAACGGCGAAAAGTAGAGCGTAATGGCCGCAAGACAGAAGCTGAGGGTACCGATGATGGCGATGCCGTAACCGAACACACCGCAGGAGATGCCGGACGCGACCGCGGCGAACATGAAAATAATGTCGCGCGGGTCCTTGAACACGGTGCGGAACCGGATGATGGCGAGCGCTCCGAGGATGCCGAGACCCCGGACCGGATTGTCGCCGATCGCCTGCATCACCATGCCGGCCACGATCGAACTCAGGATCATCGCCTGGATGAAATTCCTGGAATACGACAGCCCACGGAAGGTCTTTTCATAGGTCAAAGCGATAAGCGACGAGAGAAGAAACGAAAGCAGGACGGTATACAGTATGCTGAAAATGGTGGGGTGGGCTGTTGTTGTCTGAAGCGTCAAAAAATCTAACATCGACGGTTGACTCCTTTATGGTTGCCGGTTATCGAACGTATGGCGCGACTGGACCGGTCACGGTTGAACGAGCATCACACGCGTCGACATGGTGCCGGAATCGGTTGTCAATTTCAACAGATAGGTCCCGGCTCCCAGCCCTCGTGTATCGACAGCTATTTCGCCGGCGCCGGTCCTTTTTCCCGCGGCAATACACGATCGAACAACTACTCCCCTGCAATGTATCATTTCAAGCCTTACCGGTGACGCCGGACCGGAAATGACGTACCTTGCGATCATCAGTGGACCGCGGCGGTACACTGGCATGACGCCGTACCGGACCGCGGAACCCTTCCCCGGATTGATCACCGGGAGATACGCGGCGACCTGCGTCCGGAGTACGGCATTACGGGTCCTGGAAAACAGTTTCAAACCCGGCACCGTGGACCGCGAAAGGCCGTCCATGACGATCACATTGCTGTCGATATTTTTAACAAAGTCTTCGTACGAATGCAGCTTGTTGGAGTCGGCCCGGACCAGCGAGTCGATGAACGGTTTCCAGCGGTCCGCCATCGCGGCAATGGAGTCCTCGTTTGCCGGCCCCCCGACCATGCCCCGGATATACTCCAGGTATACCCGTCGAAGGGAGTCGTTTTCCAGAATCCGCCTGTTGAGCGGCCGCTGGGAGAGATTCGAAACCGCGACGACGTCAACGGTGGTGACATTCCAGTTGTTGGAGTAAACGCCGAAAGAGAGGTTAAGGTCCCACGGGATGAGGGTGAACTTCCCGGCCGACGAATCGTCGTAGAAATAAAAGTTCCTGCCGGAACCGGTATAGCTGTCGAAATTCGAGAACACCATGTTGAAAGCAAGGTATCGGCAGATGTTGTCAAGCGCAAGGCACCCTCCGGCAAGCCTCGTAAAATCGGCCGCGGATGAATTATTCAGATTGTCGATCATGCCGATAAACGACGTCCAGTCGTTGGCTGTCTCATTGGTTTTCAGTTCATAGCTGTCCTCATAGCTCGACTGATTCTGATCTTTATACAAAAGATTTGAACCATTGTCGCTCGACTTGAAAAGGTTGCCGTTGGTTTTGGCGTAATGACGCTTGAGAAAGGTCTTGTCGACCTGTTCTATCTGCGTGTAGAGGCCGATAAGCCTGCCTTCAATGGTTATGGTGGCAAACGCGGTGCGTGGAGCGGGCATGTACGCGCCGATTATATCGTAGGCGATTTTCTCGCGCATCATGGTAGGGTCTTTCGCGCCGTTGCCGAAATTAAGCCGCGTAACACCGAAAAAACGCCGATCATCCACATATTTGTCGAAACGGAACTTGAAGGGTTTTTTCCGGGAGTTGGCAGCGAACGTATAGGATGAATTTCCTTTGTATCGGACCCCGATACTGTCGAACACGATACTGTCGCCCGGTCCCTTCCGGTAGACAAACCGGGCAGGGATATACTCCTCGTCGGGAAGACTCTTGTAATACTTGAGCGAATCGGCCCAGTTCGGATAGTAGAACTGCAGCTCATAGGCGTGAATCCTGGTGTCATTGAAAATGACGGCGCTCGAATCTACGGCGCTCGCACCTACCCCGCAAGCCGCGACCGTGACCATAACCAAGACAATCCGATGCAGCATCAATGCGTCCTTTTTAAGATGGTGGCCGTTGCCCCGACGCAAAATCATCGCACCGGCCTGACCGTGCGAAATCCAACGAAAAAGAACTCGTAATTGGGCGCGGAAAAGAACCGGTTGGCCGACCGCAACGCTTCGGCGTCGTTGCCCCAGTTGCCGCCGCGTATGATACGACCCAGAATGCCCTCCTCCGGGCCGGTGGGATCGACAACCGTGCCATAGTCCAGATTGTCGGTCCAGTAGTCGTGGCAGTGTTCGCTTGCATTGCCGGCCATATCGTAAAGGCCGTAGGCGTTCGGTTTCGTGGAAGCAACCTGGTGGTTCCCATACCCGGTTTCCCCTTCACCCATGTCCCAGGAGGTCGCCCTCCACACCGCATTCTGGCCGATCTCCGCGCTGTCGGCCGGAGATGCCGGATAGGGACCGTAATTCTTGCCCCAATAGAAATCCGTCGCGGTACCGCCTTTACATGCGTATTCCCACTCCGCTTCGGTCGGCAACCGGTAGCCGTTTTTGGAAAAATCTGAAGAGACGCCAAAAAGTTCGACATATTCTCCGGTCGGCGCATTTAGCGAGTCGTAGCGATAAAGGGTATCAAGCCCCTCCAGCTTGCTCCGCGCGTTGCAAAAAAGCACCGCATTTCCCCATAATAAAAGATACGCCGGATAACGGTCGCCCAGGCCATACCATTCGTCCCAGACCACCGGCACATAATCATCATAAACGGCACCCATAACACTGTCATACCTTTTCTGGGTAACTTCAACCGTGTCCATCCAGAAATCGTAGGTAAACGAAACCGTATGTACCGGCAGATCGTACCTGGTCACCTGCTCGCCCCCCAGATTCGGGTCGGGCTGACCCATTTCGAAATCATGGCCACTGGCGATGACCTTTACCATTCCCTTATCCTTGACAAACGACCCGGAAGGCTTCCATGGGTTGGAGGCGGAGAGTTCGGCCGTGACCTGATCGTTGTAATCCGCAATGCCGATGAGTTTATGCTTCCAGCCCGGTGCGCAGACAATGACCGTGTCGATAAAATCGGCCGCAAAGGCCTTTTTGAGGCTCGGACCCGGAGAAGCCGTTCCCTGCCGTCCCTCGGTGACCGTCCCGTTACCGCCGGCCATCCGCATGACAAAGCGGTCCGTTCCCGCGCTGAACCGGACGATATAGGCGCCCTGCGCGGTTTTTGCGAGAGGAAAACGGTGGCTTCCCGGAGCGAGGTTTTTCGCTTCACGCGAAAAAAGCAGGGTGCCGTTCAGGGAGAACAGATCGATACGCGCGTTGTCGATGTTTCGCTCGGCGGTAAACAGCAGGCAGTTGTTTTTGATGGAAGGAAGCGACGAAGTTCCTGCGCGCTGGCGTTTGATGACCGGCACATTCAGGGAAAAGGCGCCCGAAGCGTCGGTATATGCGATCCGGTGGGGATTGTTCTTGAAGCTTATGCGGGCGCCGGCGATACCGCTGCCGTTACCGGTGACCGTACCGCTGACCTGCGCCTGAACGATTACCGCACAACATACCAGCAACGAAAACACTGCGCCTGCCTTGCTCATGATCAGCCTCCACTATTCTATCGGGTAACCGGTTACTGTAATATACATTTTCATACCTGCAAAAAAGCCTCCTGACGCTTCTTCGCGCACAGGCACAGGAGAACCGAAGCTGCGTCGTCAGCGCTACATCTTGACAAACGTCGCACGCAGCGAACCCGACGCATGCCTGGCGTCGACCTGGTAGACCCCGGGACAAAAGGTTTTAGTTGAGAAGCGGACACTGCCGGAGCGGGCGTTGGCCGCATACACCGTTCTGCCGTCCATGGAAAAGATGCGTACGCTGAGCGGCGATCCGACCTGGCCTCCGGCCGTGACAGCGCCGGAATTCGCGGCCGAATTAAACGTAAACCCCGGCGAAGATGACGTTATCGCGGGCGTTACGGTTCCGGTGGCATAGGTCCGGAGTCCGGAATAGGAAGGCGCGTACATATAGGCTCTGGCAACGGTTCCGGGCAAGGTTATGGTCCTGACCGTCGTGCCGTTGTCGCTTAGTTCGACCGCGCGGCTGTTGGCAGCGTTTACCAGGGTATTACCATTGGGCAGCCGCTGCACCGAGCCCTCATGGGCGGTAAAAGCAAAGGGAATGGTCTTGACAAACATTTTTGCGACCGGGTTGACCTCAACCACCTGCAAGCTGTTGTTGACCACCAGAAAGTTGTTCGTCCGCATGGCGGTCAGATTGGCGTCGGGTATGACGGTTGCCGTGCTCAGGTGATATTTGGTGACCCATCTGGCTCCATGGGTGGCGACGCCGGTGGTGACCTGATAGGTGTAAACGATCGCCTTGGTCGCCTTATTGATCACGACAAGCTTTTTTGCCTGGTTGATGTCGATCCCGATATAGTCCAGCTCCGGGTTGTAACTGATGCTGTTGATATATCCGGTCCTCCCCAGACTGTCGGGCAGGTTGAATTCCCAAGGGTTGGGCACGGCTTTTCCGGAGGTGCCGGAGGGCTGGATTTCGGCGATTTTCAAACCGCCGGTATTTGAAGCACCGGCCACCAGAATATTGCCGTTCGGCATGGGTTCGAGGGTATAGCCTGGCGTGAAGGTGGCGTCGCATACCACGGCATCCCATACCACCTGGTTTTCCCAGCTTACTTTCTGCAGGCGGCCATGGGGATAGGCGCCGTCGCCCCGCACCGTGCAGCTGGTGGAGATGGGAAACAGCGCGCTGCCGTCGGGAAGAAGCAACGCATAGGACCGGGCGCTGCTGGTCGCTTTCCAGGTATGCACCGTAGTGCCGCTCGGATTGATGAGATAAGCGTTCTGACCGGATGCGCAGAACATATACCCCTGATAGGCCGACGCGGCAGCGGCTGCCATGGAAAACACGCCCGATGCGACAAGCATCCCGACAGCGACGGCAACGACTGGATGGTTCCTGATCATACACTCCCTTTCCCCTGGAATACGATTGCTGTTATCCTTTTTTTATTCATCAGGGCGCGCTGAACAGAATCATTCCAATGACTTGCTGACAATATAAAAACATCAGAGTTCCTTCGCTTATTTTTCTTGCTGTTCCCGATCATTCCCATAAAAATTATTCGCTGAAACGGTCATCCGGCCGCCTTTCAGGTACCGTACATCAACGTCTGATGGTCACCCGTTCCCAGGCAACGGCGCCTCCGCTGGAAATCTTTGCCAGATACTGCCCGCTTGGCTGGCTGCCAAGGTCCCAGCCCAGCGTGCCATTTGCCTCAACGGACCGGATCAGCTCATTTCCGGCAAGGGAGAAGAGCGATAGCCGTGCATTGCCGCTGCCGCCATTCGAGCCAATCCTGACCTGCCCGGTCAAAGAATTGGTGGCGATGCTGATCCTTTGCTGCGTCGAATAAACCGGCGAGGTCTCCACCGCAACATTCCCGGTTCCTCCCAGATACCCAAAGGCGTAACGGACCCCTTCGGTGGAAACGGGAAAACCGGTAAGATCCCATACGACGGTGCCGGACGCATTTATCTCAAAAACCCTTCCCGACCCTCCGCCCATTCCGGAAACGCCGCCGGTGCAGATGAGCGTATTGCCATTGGG
>JAFGOU010000509.1 GCA_016926315.1 Chitinispirillaceae bacterium | reverse complement strand
GACCGCGGCAGGGTGATCGCCCGGGAGTATCGGGCCGCGCGCAAGGCCGCGGGCAGGCCTTCACGGGTCATGATCGGCGGCATCCACGCCAGCATGTTGCCGCAGGACGTAGCGGCAGATTTCGATCAGGTGATCACGGGCGAGGCCGAAGATATCTTTTTGGACCTGGTCGAAGGCAGGATCACTGCCCGGCTCGTCAACGGCTCGCGCATCGATAATCTCGACGTCCTTCCCCTGCCCGACTACACGACCGTGCTCGGCCAGCGCCGGATGCGCGTTACGCCGATCCTTACCTCGCGCGGCTGCCCGTACGACTGCAATTTCTGCTCGGTCACCGAAATGTTCGGCCGGAGCTACCGTTCGCAAAGCGCGGAACGGGTCATGGAGGAGCTTTTGTTCCGGAACCGCGACGGCACGCGCTGGATATTTTTTGTGGACGACCATTTTGCCGCGAACCTCGACCGCACGGACCGATTGCTCGATCTCATGCTGAAAAAACGTTTTAACATTCGCTGGAGCGCGCAGGTGCGCACCGAGGTGACCAGGCACCCGGAGTTCGTCGCCAAAATGCGGCGTGCCGGCTGCGAGCTCGTCTATGTCGGTTTTGAATCTGTCAATCCCGATACGCTCAGGGATTTCAACAAGAGGCAGACGGTGGAGGACATCAGGCGGTCGATCACGACGTTCAGAAAGAACAGCATCCAGGTGCACGGCATGTTCATGCTCGGCAGCGACAGCGACACCGTTGACGTTTTCAAGTCCACTTCGCGTTTCAGCCGAGAGATGAAGCTCGATTACGCGCAGTATGCGATCCTTACCCCGCTTCCGGGCACCCAGGTATACCGGCAGCTTGAAAAAGAGGGACGGCTTTTACACAAGGACTGGAGCATGTATGACGGGCTTCATGCGGTGTTCGCGCCGCGCAAAATGACCGCCGGCGAGCTGCAGGACGGCATGGTCGACTGCTTTGAAGATTTTTACAGCTACCTGAATGCGTTCAACGACGCGCTTAACGTTGCCTGCAGGACCGTTGCTGCCGCGGTCAAGTCATTTTACACAAGGGCATTTTTCCCTTCGTTCTACCCGTCGTTCATGAAAATTGCGGGCAGGCAGATCGTCAAACAGTGGGTGCGCGGGAACCAGGGGTATTTAAAATATCTTGGCCAGCATGCCGCGTTCCGGTCACGTCGCCTTGCCGGGCCGGTAACCCGCGCGGAGTGATGGCGGGACCTACCGGGAACCCGTGGGCGCGTAGTGATAAATGCTGATGTTTTCGTTGAAAAAGACGCGTGAAATGCACGGGAGATTCAGCGCTTCACGGGAAAAGCAGGAATCGCCGGCTTTTTCAATGACGATGTAATCCACGTTCCACCGTGATAATAACGCGCATGCATCAGGGTGTGGCCGGGGCAGGGAGAAATGCTTTTTTATACAGCCTGTTGTTCGTTCGTACTGCGGGGTAACGCTGTAATGCCCCGCAACGGTTGACGCGCTTGTGTATTTACTTATGCGAGCTGATGCTTTGGGCGACGCTAAAACCACCTTGTTTTTTACGCCGATACTGTTTAGCCATTGCCACGCCTGCAATTCTCCCGGGGTGGCATAATACGCCTTCCTGTCGCGGTCCGGATGAAATCGCATGGCAAAATAGGCCGCCACCGCGAAGCTGCAGGAAAGGGTAAAAACCAGGAAAAGTGCGATAGCGCTATTCTTTGCCCGCGGGTTTCTTGAAAGTGCGGCGGGGAAAGGGGTTGCCATACCAAGGAGAACGAGCGGGCCAGTCAATAACGTTCCCAACTGCGGGCTGAAGCCGATCGCCGGTATCAGGATGCCCGCATGAACCAGGACGAAAATGGAGAAGAACCAGACGAGAAGGAACCTTTCAGGAAACGAAAACGGATTGCCTTTAAAGGAGGCAACGATCCTCAGGAACGCAAGAATTCCTGCCAAACCGAAAATAAGGATGTATTTATGAAGTGCCGGCAGTGTACCCGCGTTTAATCCCTGCATCGACCACCATTTGAATACCGGGTGGGCTTTAAAAAGCCCTATCGAATACAACAGAACCGGGAGAACGATTACTGCGGGGAGAATCCGCAATACGAATCGTTTTTTATCCCATCCTTCGATGAATGATTCGATAATGGCGTAGGCGGGGAAAATAACGCTTATTGACATGAGGTCATATGGCCTGACTAGCCCGTTGAATGCAAACAGCGCGGAAGCGGCGTAATACAGCGCCGTTTTTTTCCGCACTTCAGCGATTAGGAAAAGAGCGAATCCCCATAACATTAAACCGTGAGGAAGGGAAAAATGAGGGTTTGAAGTCATCTGCTGAAAGGGATTTCCACCACCGGAAAGGTCCGGAATGTTTGCCCGAAGCGTCGGCTCATCGATCAGATGACCTGAAAAAGCGATCAGCATGAAAATGCCAAACCCTCCCCCGAAAAGAAATAATACCCGGGCCAGAAAGAGACGTTTACCGGGATGGAAAAAGACCGGGGAGAGCAGGAAGAAACCCGATACAAGAGCAAGAATCCCGGCGATACGCCATAGTTGATAGGTCTGGTTTTCCGACAGGCGGAACATTTTCCAGGAGAGGCCGACGGCAAGCCATTGAAGGTTTAAAAAAACCCGCGAGTGTTGGAGGCTGGTCAGATTGTTTTTAAAAATGACGTGGCCGTCATACGCCTGTCGTATAAAAGAAAAATACATGTTCTGGTCTTCGAGATACGCGATCTGTCCCAGGAATTTCGATTCCGGGGATTCCTGTTGATGTGCGAAGAAATACGGCACGGAGCTGACAAAAAAAAGGACGGCGCTTACCAGTAGAATGTTGAGGAACAGCTTTCCTGTTTTCATCGTTTTTTCGAATTCGATCGCTTCAGAAAGCGCATTGTTTTTCTGAGGGAGTGAAAAAAGGTGCCCTGCGATCCCGCAAGGAATTACCGCACCCCGACCAGCTCCCGTACCGCGTCAAGGGTCTGTATCGCGACCTCCCTTGCCTTCTCCGCCCCCTTTTTCCGGACCTCGTCGACGATCGAGCCGTCCTTGACGATCAATTCCCGTTTTTCCCTGAAAGGCCTGAAATACTCCCACAGCAGGGCGAACAGCTCCTTTTTTACGTCGCCGTACCCGAGGCCTCCGGCGCGGAAGCGGCCGGCAAGTTCCTCGGCCGGCGCTGGTTCGGCAAACAACCGGTAGAGGGCGTAGATGATGCTTTTATCGGGATCTTTGGGCGCTTCCACGGGTGTGGGGTCGGTCACGATGCTCATGATCTTTTTCCTGAGCGCTTTTTCTTCGGCAAAGATCTCGACCACGTTGCCGTAGGATTTGGACATTTTCTGTCCGTCTATGCCGGGGATGACGGCGAGCTCTTCGGTGATCTCCGGCTCGGGCAGGGTGAATGCCTGGCCGTAGGTATTATTGAACCGTTCGGCGATGTCGCGCGTGACTTCGACATGCTGTTTCTGGTCGCGGCCGACCGGAACGCGGTTTGACTGATAGAGCAGAATGTCGGCTGCCATGAGCACCGGGTAGGTGAACAGGCCTGCGTTGGCCGGAATGTTCTTGGCAATGGCGTCTTTGTAAGCGTGGCACCGTTCGAGCAGTCCGACCGCGCATACGTTGCTCAGGTACCAGGTGAGTTCCGTGACCTCAGGAACGTCGGATTGGACCCAGAACGTTGATTTGTCGGGATCGATGCCGAGCGCGAGCAGATCGGTGATTGCCTCATGGGTATGCGACGCCATTTTTTTTGCGTCGAACAGGGAGGTCAGGCTGTGCAGGTTGGCGATAAAGCAGAAGAGCTCCCCGCGTGACTGCGATGCCACCATGGGCTTGATCATGCCCAGATAGTTGCCGATGTGCAGGGTGCCAGAAGGTTTGATGCCGGAGAGAATACGCATGGGAACAGGTCTTTCTATGTAGTGATATATAGCCCGCTTTATTCATAAATTCCAAAGAAGTTTTACCGCAGAGGCCTGTATTGAGCCTGTCGAAATACGCGGAGGACGCTGAGAAAATGCTTTGTTTTGATTTTGGTCATCTCTCTTTTTTTTCTCTGCGCACACTGCGTCTCTGCGGTGAAAGTGTATATGTTTCATGGTATTATTTCAGATCTCCAACAAAATTCATAAATAATCCGGGCTAGGTGTTGGGTAAGTGACACCAATGCAAAATAATTAAAAAGAAAGGTCGTTGGCTAAAGGTTCCCGATGGGGTGTCCTGCCTCTGCACAGGCGGCCGGGGAATTGAAAGAAAAATCAAAGGACCAAACCGTAATCACCAATTCTTCAAATCCCCATCACCGAAGGCTCCTTGGAAACTTCGGGATGGTTCGATAAAAACCGGGTCGCCCGCGTTTTCAGCGTGGCAAGGTCCGGCGCGCCCTGGACCAGCCGGAAGAGATCGTGGCCGAATTTGAAATTGCGGGAGAAATAGGTCGTGAACTCTTTGATGCGGCCGATCGCCTTTTCCGGAGGGAAATCTTCAAGCGTGTAGTCGGACATCCGTGCCCAGACATCGAGGTAATCGATTGGCGGCGTATCGCCGCAGAACTCCCTGAAGATCCACGGACGCACCACGGCCATTCTGCCGATCATGAGACCGCTGCACCGGCCGCTGTTGAGCAGGGCGAAGGTGCGGGCGTCGGGCCTGGTGATGTCGCCGTTGGCAATGATCGGGAGTCTGGTGAGCGATGCGATCCAGGGAAAAAGATCCCATCGGGCAGTCCGTTTGAGTTTTTCGTCGAAAAAACGGGGATGGACCGTGATCGCATCAATGCCCGAGCTTTCGAACAGCTTCAGCCGGTTCGCAAGGATCTTTCGCCAGGGGCCCCCCCTGCTGCCAAGCCTGCACTTGACGGTCAGGGGTCCATGCCACTGTTTTCTCGTTTCGGTGAGTACGCGCGCCAGTCTCTCGGA
This sequence comes from Chitinispirillaceae bacterium, assembly GCA_016926315.1. The sequence goes on along the minus strand of JAFGOU010000509.1, from coordinate 432 downwards.
ATCGGAAAAGAGCTCGATGCCGCTACCGTGCTTTCTGACTTCGGGTGCCGGGCAGCCGAGGTTGATGTCGATGCCGGCGGGTTCGATGCGCCTTAGCCTGTCAATGGCAAGCGCCAGGTCTTCGGTGCCGTTTACGCGGAGCTGATATACAACCGTTCCTTCGCCGGCCCGTTTTTTCGTAAACGGCGAGGACTCGATGTTCTCGCTGCGGATGGCGGGAATCGAGAGCATCTCGGTGCAGAGCGCGCCATACCCGCCGAAATCGGAAACAAGCCGGCGCAGGGCGCTGTGGGTGATCCCGGCCATGGGCGCAAGCAGGAGCGGGGGGATTACCGCCGTGGCACCGATGCTAAGGGCTTCTGCAACCCCGCTCACAAGGAGAAGAACGCCTTGAAGAGGATGCCGAGCGCACCGTAGGTCAGCGCAACGATG
>JAFGOU010000508.1 GCA_016926315.1 Chitinispirillaceae bacterium | reverse complement strand
TTGCGGTCGTCTATCTGGAAGCGATCGCCAGCGGCCTCCCGATCATCGGCCTGGCAACCGGAGGAACACCGGACCTGATCCGCGACACCAGTTTCGGATACGCCATTCAGCCCGGTTCGCTTCCGCAGTGCATCGACGACATGGCGCACGTTCTGGCCGATCTGGTGGACAACCCTGAAAAGCGCCGCCGGATGGGCCGGGCCGCCCGCGAGCATCTGGAACATTACTACACCTGGGACGCGGTGGGCGACCGGATGGAGAAAATCTACCAGGAGGCGCTATGACCCGGAGGATTTTTTCGTGACAAGGACCGGTATCGTTCAAGCGGCCATCGATGCCGTCACCGCACGCAGGTATCTGGAAATCGGCGTGGCGCGCGGAGCAAATTTTCTGCGCGTCAAGGCGCCTGTCAAGGTCGCCGTGGACCCGTTCATGGCTGTGCCGTTTTCCTGGATCGTTAAAAGGGTGGTCCGCAACCCGTCGAATATCCTCAACCGCTATGTCAGGACGACCAGCGATCGTTTTTTCCAGAACCTCCCCGGCCGCCGCGCCTTTGATGTCATTTTCATCGACGGGCTGCACACCTACGAGCAGTCCCTTCGCGATGTCGACAACTCCCTGCGGCATCTTTCACCAAAGGGCATTATCCTGCTCCATGACTGCAATCCCCCGCGCAGCGACTCGGCGGCAGAACATCCGCCTGAACGGGAGACCGCAACAATCCCCTGGTGCGGTGAGGTCTGGAAAACAATCGTACATCTGCGCGCCATAAGCCGGGACCGCTCCGTCCAGGTGATCGACTGCGACCTGGGCGTGGGAATCCTGGTTCCCGTGCCGCCGCGGGAGCGGCTCCCCATGAATCCGGCAACAATCCCTTCACTGACCTACGACGATCTGGAAGCCAACCGCGCCGCATGGCTCAACCTGACGCCACCGGAAGCACTGGCGGAGATTCTGGCGGGAATGGACCTGACTGCCTGACCGGCCATGGATTTCATGCCCATTTCTTAAAGCGGAAGCCTTATCGATTCTCTCCGGTATAGTCGAGGGGTAAGCTTCGAAATTACCGCGTTGTCTTTGTTGGGGCTGAAGCAGAGGGACTATTGGCCTGTCGACTGACCGATAATTAATTTACAGAAACGCTATGGCCAGGTTTTTTATTGTTATCATCTCAGCCGCATCATTGCTGCAGGCCGCACAACCGCCAGAAACATGCAAACAGGAAACATGGGTTACCGATGGCATGGTTTACTCGATTGTGCCTGTTAATAACAGAATTTATATTGCCGGCAGTTTTACCCATGTAGGGCCGTATACCGGGAGCGGCGTCCCGATTAATGCTTCAACCGGTTTGCCAGAATTTTCCTATGCAAAAATAGACGGATATGTACTTGCAGCATGTGCAGATGATAATGGCGGATGGTATGTCGGCGGTGATTTTACGTATGTCGACAACCTGGTTCGGAATAACGTCGCCCATATTCTTTCCAATGGAACCGTGGATCCTGTTTGGAACCCTGATCCAAATAATAGTGTTTATGCCATCACGATGCATGGGAACGTTGTTTATATTGGGGGAAGTTTCACTGCAATTGGCGGACAAAACCGCAACTATATTGCCGCCCTGGACGCGGCAACAGGGAGTGCCACCGCCTGGAACCCCAATCCGGATAGCGTTGTTGGTGTGCTTGCCGTACGCGGGTCTACCGTATATGTTGGAGGGGCGTTTTCAACCATCGGCGGGCAGAACCGCAAAAAAATCGCTGCCATTGATTCGGCAAGCGGAACCGCTCTATCGTGGAATACGGAGGTAAGTGACAACGGACCCATATACCCAAGTTCAATTTCCGAACTTGTCGTAAGCGGGCCATTACTATACGTTGCAGGTCATTTCAATGGCATTGGAGGGCAAATCCGTAGTTGTATCGCGTCCTTGGATGCAGTTACGGGAAATGTTACATCGTGGAATCCTTATTCTTTGGATTCTTGGGGTTACTCGGGTTCTGTTTATGCTATTGCAGTAAGGGGAGGAGTCGTATATGTTGGAGGGAGCTTTTCGGCTATTGGCGGGCAGAGCCGTAATTGTATCGCCGCCTTGGACTCTGTAACCGGTAATGCAACGGCCTGGAATCCTCATGCGGAAAATACCGTTTATAGTATTGCTGTGGATAACAATACGATATATGCCGGGGGCTTCTTTACCGCCATCGGCGGCCAGAACCGCTTTAAACTTGCCGCCTTGGATGCGACAACAGGAAATGCAACCGATTGGAATCTTAAGGTGAATGGTACTGTCCATACGGTTGTAATTAATAAAACGAAAGTATTCGTCGGGGGGAGCTTCCACATTGTTGACGCCCAGAACCGCAAAAATATTGCCGCTGTGGATGCAATAACCGGACACGCTACGGCATGGAACCCAGATGCAAACGATCAAATCAGATCGCTCGCTGTAAAGGGAAATGTTGTTTACGCAGGAGGATATTTTTCACGCATCGGCGGCCAGGATCGCAATTATATCGCTGCCCTGGATACGGCGAGCGGAACCGCCATGGCCTGGAACCCACATGCGAACAGTGAGATCATCTCTCTGGTTTCAGGCGATACGACCATTTATGCCGCTGGACAGTTCACCACTATTGGAGGCCAAAACCGTCCGTATATCGCGGAATTGGATATTGTAACTGGTACCGCGACGGCTTGGAACCCGAATGCAAACGGACGTATCTCCGGGCTTTTTCTAAACGGGAAAACAGTGTATGCCGGCGGCCGCTTCACCAGCATCGGCGGCCAGAAACGCAATCATATCGCGGCTCTTGACGCGGCGACCGGCAATGCGACAGACTGGAATCCTGATGCCGACAGCGGCGGCTATGTGTACAAAATCTCCGTGAATGGGACAACGGTGTATGCAACAGGGGACTTTACCAGGATCGGCGGGCAGAACCGGAATTATATAGCGGCCCTTGATGCGTCAACCGGCACTGCCTTGGATTGGAATCCGAATGCAAACGCCACGATCTATTCCATAGCAGTGACCGGTACGGCAATATACGCGGGAGGAAATTTTTCCACGATCGGCGGTCAAAACCGAAACGGCATTGCGGCCTTGGATGTGGCAACAGGAAACGCGTCTGATTGGAATCCACATTGTGATGGCTCTATCAATGCCATTGCGTTGAGCGGAACGACCTTGTATGCCGGCGGGTATTTTTATACGATAGGACAAGGGATAAAACGTCCCTTTTTTGTCCAATTTGGAGATTTTCATCCTGCTCCAGAGGTCCAATCCATTACGCCGTCTTCCAGTTTAAACACCGGAATCGTTCAGATAACAGACCTGCGCGGCTCGTATTTCCAATCAGGTGCAAAAATCAAACTCTCCAAACCGGGACAGCTCGATATTACTGCAACCGGTGTTTTGATCATGTCGCCCTCTCAGATCACCTGTTCCATCGATGTTTCCGGTGCCGAACCCGGAGCGTGGGACGTTGTTGTTGCACATGAAGACGGCAAATGCGGAACGCTCCCCCATGGCTTTGCCATTACCACCTCGACGCACATCAGTAAAGCGAAGCCCCCAAAACGCTTCGATTTCGCGGTCTCGTTTGGTACCGCGGCCATGCGATACGCGCTGCCTTCGACCGAACGGGTTTCTCTGCGGCTCTACGGTCTTAACGGGCAGTTGCGATCGGAACTTGTTAATAAGATTCAAAGCGCGGGTTTTTATACGATCACTATACGAAACGTCCCGTCTGCGGCCGGACCATACCTGGTTGAATTTAAAGCCGGAGATTACCGTCAGAAAATATTGATTTTATTAACACGATGATTTTTGGGCACTACGTACCACGTCAGCACAGGGCACCGCAATGCAAAACCATATTCGAAGATGGCATACTTATATAACCGGCTTCTGAGGGCTCATTCAACATGAAACACACTCTTCTGCTTTTTGCAACGCGCAGAATTATTATCCATTGCATCATCGTGCTTTTTTCAGCAGCGTTAAGTAATGCACTGTTTGCGCAGGAGGTCTGGACATTGCAAAATCCTCTTCCGACAAACGAACCCCTGACGGGAATAGCGTATGGCAACAACACGTATGTCACGGTTGGCAGAAATGGTACCATTATGACCTCGCCGGATGGTAATTCGTGGACAAAAAGGAGCTCTGAATGCAAGTATCACCTGAGCGAGGTGATTTGGGGTAACAATGAATTCATGGTTGCCGTGTACTACGACACTATTTTAACGTCTCCTGATGGTATAACCTGGAAATGCAAACGGATAACTTCTTCCGGTTCCTATGCCCTTAATACACTCGCCTGGGGCAATAATTGCTACGTCGTTGGAGGAAATTTCGGAGCCCTCCACACTTCACCTGACGGCATTACATGGACAAAAGTCGTTTCTGGCACTGAAGGTGACATCCGCTCCATTACCTGGGGAAACGGACAATTTATTGCAGTGGGGGCGGGGAGAGGCAGCTCAGAAAATGTGATCCTAACCTCTCCCGATGGAAGCACCTGGACGAGCAGGAGTTCCGGGGTTCCCGACCATCTCAGCGGAGTCGCCTGGGGCAACAATTTATATGTTGCCGTTGGAAACAGCGGCACGATTATCACTTCACCTGACGGTAATATATGGACCAACAGAGCCTGGTCTGTGCAGCAGGCGCTTAGCGACGTTGTCTGGTGCAATGACCGCTTTATTGTCCTAGGGGGCGCCAATACGGTTCTTACCTCTGCGAATGGAACGGTCTGGACTGGAGTTCGATATGATATGCCCGGCTATGATGTCATAGGTGTAAACGGGCAATATATTATGGTTGGAACGGCGATCCTTTTATCAAACGATGCGGAGACATGGGTATGGAAAGTACCTGAAATCAGGGACGTTTTGTATGGTGTTACCAAGGGGAAAGACCGCTACATTGCGGTCGGCGACAGCGGGCTGATCGTTTCTTCCTTTGATGCGAAAACATGGGGAAAAATAAGTACCATGGAAAAAAAGCCTCTTTATGACGTTGCGTGGGGTGACACCTGTTATGTGGCGGTCGGCACCCAAGGAACAATCATCACGTCGAACGACGGTATTTCATGGGTTCCCAGGAATTCAGGTACCTCCTATGACCTTAATTCCGTGGCCTGGGGAAATGGAATGTATGTGGCGGGAGGTGATTCGACAACCATTGTCACTTCTACTGACGGTATTTCATGGACCGTCAGGATGACGGAAGTAGACCATTTCATTACCGATATCACTTATGGCAACGGGCTGTTTATTGTGGTAGGAAGGACCAAGACGCTATCCTCGCCTGACGGTATCAACTGGCGGGTGAATACCGGTATCGGTGGTTATAATTTCAGGTGCGCGGTCGCATGGGGAAACGGGATTTTTGTAATGACATTGGGATACGATGTAGGGCTGGGATCCTCTTCGTGGTATACCTCAAGCGATGGATTAACATGGACATCGCATACCAGGAGGAGCAGCGAAGATTTGATGAGCATTACCTTTGGCAATGGCACGTTCGTTGCAACCGGCACATGGGGTTCTATCATGACCACCTATGATGGCGGCTCATTCACACCCGTACATTCCGGAACATCGCAATCCTTATACGGAATCTATGCTTCGGACGATCAGTTCGTTGCGGTTGGAACCTCCGGCACGGTCCTCACGTCGCCATTTTCAACGACTGGAATTAACCGGTCTTTTCCGGCTAAATCAACCGGAACTCAAATGTCGGTACTTAATAATACCGTATCGTATGTACTCCCCGTTTCTTGCCAAGCATCATTGGGGCTTTTTGATCTCAAGGGCCGTGCCGTCCACCACTTGGTGAATGGTCCGGTCCATTGTGGCCGCCACACCGCCACGTTACCCCGAGGCCTTTCAATGGGTGCTTATATTCTAGTGTTACGGCATGGCGCTTTCAGGACTGAAAAAGCCGTCATGGTGCTGCAATGATTTTGCTGAGCAGCGACATCCATGATGCCGTTCCCGTATTTTAATTTATCCCTATGAAACAGGCATCCCATTATCATTCGCTTGATGACGGGCGCGTGGTCTGCGACCTCTGCCCGCACCACTGCCGGATGCGCCCCGGGCAGCGCGGCATCTGCCTTACGCGGGAGAACCGGGGCGGAACGCTCGTTTCCACCAACTATTGCAGGCCGGTGTCGACGGCCGTTGATCCGATCGAGAAAAAACCGCTTTTTCATTTTTATCCCGGTTCCCGCATCTTTTCCACCGGTCCCAACGGCTGCACGTTCAAATGCGGTTTCTGCCAGAATTGCGAGATATCGCAGATGCTGCTTGACACCCGCGAAGTTTCAGCCCAGTGGCTTGCGGGAAAGGCAGGAGAGGGCGGCTCCATCGGGATCGCCTATACCTATTCCGAACCCGTGATCTGGTTCGAGACGATCATGGAGGTCGGCGCCCTTGTCAGGAAACAGGGCCTTAAAAACGTGATGGTGACCAACGGGTTCCTCGAACCGGGGCCCCTGCGTGACCTCCTTTCCGTTGTCGACGCCATGAACATCGACATCAAATCCATGAACCCGTCGTTTTACCGTCGCATCTGCAAAGGATCGCTCGCGCCGGTGCTTGCAGCGTGCGAAGCCGTTAAGAACGCCGGCTGCCACCTGGAGATCACCCACCTCCTGATCCCGGGGGAAAATGACCGGCCATCGGAAACCGCGGAATTGGCCGCGTTTATCGCCGGCCATCTCGGTCGCGACACACCGCTGCACCTCTCGCGGTACTTCCCGCGCCACGCCATGCTCCACCCCCCGACCCCCGAAGCGTCGCTGCTGCGCGCCTGGGAGATCGCGCGGGAACGGATCGATTTTGTCTATATCGGCAACAGTACGGCAGGCGACCGGGAGCATACCTTCTGCCCCGCATGCAAGGAGCTTCTCATCTCCCGCAGGGGATACCGGATTTCGATTACGAACGCACTGGCAAAGCAGGGCGGTCCTCACCAGAAATCGGCTTGCAGCACCTGCGGCTCCCCGGTAAACGTCGTGCGGTAAGGAAAAAAAGTGGCCGCAACCATGTCGGTAAATATAGAATAGGTATAATCAATCAATTACGGCCTTTTCGTCGTCCATTTCCGGTAACGCGAAGAATCTGCACGCATGCGCATTGCCCTTGTCAATTCCGAATACCCCTTGAGCGGAGGTAACGGCGGCATTGCCGCCTATACCATCACCATGGCGAACGCCCTGGCAGCACTCGGTCATACCGTCTACGTCTGCGGCAGGACCGGAACGCAGCCGGCAGGGCTCAACCCCTCGGTCAAGGCGGTCGTTTTCGGCCATGCGCAGGGAACGGTCATGGAACGATGGTATGAGCGGATTGCGGTGCCCGGACCGTTGCGATGGGAGTTGGGCGCCGCCCGGGCGCTCGGGAACACGATAGCGGACCTGTGCAAAACCAAAGGCCTTGACATTGTCGAAGTGCCTGACTTCGGGGGTCTCGGCCGCTTTCTCCACGATCCGGGAGTCCCTCCGATGGTGACTCATTTCCATACCCCTGCGGAAACGGTCGATGCCCTGAATAACACCGCTCTGACATCCTTGAAAAAACGGTATCACCGGTTCGAGGAAAAATCCATTCTCAACGCCAGGGGGTTCCGCTGCCCGAGCAACGCGCTGTCAACGCTCATGAGCGAACGGTACGGATTGCCTTTGTCGTCGATCACCGTTATCAGAAACCCGGTTTCGACCACGCTTTACGATACGATCAAAAGCAGCCATTCCCCGGCCCGCGACCGGATCGACCTGCTCTTTGCCGGGCGTCTGGAGTACCGCAAGGGAATAGATCTTATTGCCCAGCACATCAGGACCATCCTTCAAATCGACCGGAAAATCGCCATCACCTTCGCCGGCGCGATCGATCCCGCCAATGGCCCGAACTACCGGCTCCAGATCGAGCATTCGCTTTCGGACATCGAACGTGAGCGCATCTGGTTCCTTGGTCCGGTGAACAGAAACCAGCTCGCCGTTCTCTTCTGCCGCTCCTCCATGCTGCTCTTCCCTTCGATCTTCGAAAACGCGCCGTACGTGCTTCTCGAAGCAATGGCCTCGAAACTGCCGGTAATCGCCGCTTCGAGCGGAGGCATTCCTGAAATCATCCGACACGGCGAGAACGGCCTCCTGTTCCCTGCCGGAGACCGGGACGCTCTCTGCGAGCGCATCGAAAGGTTCATTAAAAATCCGTTGCTCGCCCGGTCCTGTGCTGAACAGGGCTACCGTGACGTGCGTGAATGGCATGACCCCGGGAAAATTGTGGTCGAAACCACCGGTTTTTACCAGGTCCTCCTGAACGCGAAACAATAATGACCATTCTTTTTATCTCAAATGAATATCCTCCGGATACCGGTTTCGGCGGTATCGCCACCTATACCTCGTACATGGCGGAAGGCCTCACGGCCATGGGCCACCAGGTGGCGGTGATCTGCCGGAGCGTTTCAGGAAGGAACGAGAGCTTCACGCAAAGCGGCGTGACCCTGCACCGCACCATTCCCGGGCCGTATACGCTCCCGCAGGCACGGGTCTTTTTTCCGCTCCGGGTGCTCTGCTACCGGACCGTTCCCCAGAGTCTGGTCCGGCTTGCCTGGGCAAAAAGCGTCGAACGGAAGGTGCATTCGCTCATACGCTCCGGGTGCGTCTTTGACATTATCGAATATCCGGAATGCGGAGCTGAAGGTTTTTTTCTGCGCCATGCGGCCGCGGCAACCGTCGCACGGCTCCATACGCCCTGGGAGCTGATACGGCGCTACGATGACCTCCCCGGGCCGTTCACCGATCATTGGCTCCAGAACCGTATGGAAAGGGTTGCAACCCGCAAGGCATCAGCAGTCTCCTCCCCTTCCCACGCTCTTGCGCAAATGATGAAAGCACGATGGCGTCTCAAACAGGTGACCGTCTATCCAAACCCGCTGCCCGTTTCGTCATACCGTCCATCAGACGGCACAGGGTGGATCTATACCGGACGGATTGAACGGCGCAAGGGGGTCGACCTTCTGATCCGCGCTTATGCGGCCGCAGCTTCCCGGCAGCCCCTGCCGCATCTCACGCTCATCGGCAGGGCATACGGCCGGATGAAAGCCGGCGGTTCGTTTGAAACATACCTCCGGCAGCTTATTACCGGTCTTGGTCTGGAGCGTCGCGTAACCTGGATACCCGGCGTTTCCCAGACCGAGATCGCCGGGCATCTCGCCCGATCTTCCGCCGCCTTTTTCCCTTCACGCTGGGAAAACTTCCCCTACGCCTGTCTGGAGGCCATGGCGAGCGGCTGCGCAGTGGTCGCCTCCCGCTGCGGCGGGTTTCCTGAAATGATCGAAGACAACGTGAGCGGCCTGCTCGTCACCCCCGGGGACGAGCAGGAGCTGCGGGAAGCGATGACGCGACTGGCCGGCGAGACGGATCGTGCACGCGCACTCGGGCGTAACGGGCGCGCAAGGACCGCCGGCCTGTTCGACAGCGCAGTGGTCTGCGCCAGTGCAGAACGCTTTTACCGCTCGCTGATCCGCCGGGGTGACCATGCATAACGGCCATGGATCGCGGCTCATCAAGAACACGGTAGTCACCCTGTTCAATACCTTTCTGATGATGGCAACCGCCTGGGTGATCTCGATCTGGGTGGCACGTTCGCTCGGCCCTGCCAACTATGGCATCTTCAACATGGTGCTCTGGCTGACCGGCACCATCTCCTGGGCGGTCGGTATGGGATTCATTCACGCCGTCACGAAATTCATTGCGGAATACAGCGGTAAAAACGAGCAGGGAGCGCTCGGTGCAATAGTCCTGTACGTGTTGAAAATAGAGGTCGTCATATCGCTTTTCAGCACCGCCGTGCTCCTGTTCTTCCATGTTCCGGTCTCGGATTTCTTTTTCTCTCCCAAGGAATCCTTTTTCTTTTTCCTGGCCGCGCTGGGGCTTCTTCCGGGCGTTTTGACCGCCATTTTTTCCGCGGTCATCGAAGGCATCCAGAAATTCGAATATTTCGCCTGGGCGAACCTGATCATAACGCCGCTTTCACTCGCCAGTAAAATAGCAGTGCTGCTCATGGGGAAAGGTATACCGGGACTCCTGGTCGTCATGCTGGTTTTTTCATTTGTTAACGCCCTGTTCTACCTGATCGTGCTGAAGAAGGAGGGTATTTTCCGGGATTCAGGAAAACACCTCATGCCGGAGATCAGGACCCGGATCAGGAGATACAACCGGAGCATTATGGCAATCCTGATCTGCGATAAAATCGTCTGGGACAAAAGTGAAAACTTCTTTCTAGGACGTTTCTGCAGTGCCGCACAGGTGGGCTATTACAATCTCGGTTTTAACCTGGTCCAGCGCTTTACCGCGATACTGCCGGCGACCTTCTGGCGGGTGCTCTTCCCCGCGATGTCATCATTTTCCGGCTCAGGCGACCGTGACAAAATGAAGCGCCTGTTTTACCTTTCGACCCGGTACCTCGCGTTCATTGCGTTTCCGCTCGGGACCGCGGGCATGCTGCTCGGCTATCAGATCATACACTACCTCTACGGCCACGACTATATCGGCGCACAACGCTCCCTGCAGATCCTTTTTATTGCGTCGATTTTCTCCAGCCTTTCCAACCCGGCCTCCGCCATCCTGTACGGCTATGAAAAACAGGCGTTTATCTATAAGTACGGTGCGGTGCTTGCGGTCGTCAACATTATTCTCGACATCATCCTCATCAAACCGTACGGCGCCACAGGCGCGGCGGTCTGTTTCGGCATCACCACCCTCTTTGCCTCGATCGGCGGGCTTTTTTACACCTGTCGCACCATGCAGCTCCGGTACCCTTTCGCATCGGTGTTCAAGATCGCCTTTTCCACCATCATCATGGGGATCGTGATGGAGCTCATCATCCTCCGGAACTATGAACTGCCCGGATTCATTTTCTCCGTTGTCGCCGGGGCGGGCGTCTATCTTATCTGTTCGTTCGTTCTCGGGACCTTCGAGGAAGAGGACTACATCCTGCTGCGAAGCACCAAACACGCCTTTCCGGGAAAAAGCAAACACATCGTCAACCTGCTTATCGCCTTTATCGCGCATTATAAAAACGGAACGGCCGAAAGGAAGGACGACCCGTCAGGCACTACCAATCCTCCGGAATGACTCGCCCTGCCTCCTGCGGCGTTCCGGCAGGAGGGAGCCGCGAATCGAAGGCCCCTCCCTCACGGCTGGTTGCCGAAATCATACCATTTGCGAATCACCCAGAGGTTTTTGGAATCGCGTTCAAGGAAAAAGACCTGCTTGTCGATCCAGATGGGGTATTCATCGGTATAGCCGCTGATGGTGACCTTGATGGTGATCTCGCCGTTTTCCATGAGCAGCTCGACATTGGTCGTGTCTCCCGAGTCATTGACAAGATAGCGAAACTTTCCCGGACTGACGATCGGCTTGACCTTGAAAACGATCGATTCCGCCCGGGAAAAGAGGCGTTTGTGGCTCTGAAGCTCCTGGTCATGACCCCAGTAGTAGTAGGTCGATGACTCGGTCGTGTAGTGCAAAAGGGTGTCCCGGGGCTCCGGTTCAATGGTGCCATAGGGACGGGTCTGGTATATGGCCTTAAAACTGGGCGAGACATAAAAACGGAAGGTCTTTTCCCTCGGAAACAGGTCCTCGAAAAGATCGATCCGTTTCTGCTCATACGCTTTGATAAGCTGATTGATAACGCCGGAGGGAGTCGACCGCAGCGGCGGCAGGGGATCGGGAGTTCCCACCCGGGGAAAAAAGGGGATCTGGCAGGCGGTGACCAGAAGCGCGGCAATCAGCGGCGCCAGCCGGATCTGCAGCACGGCAAGCCATTGGATGCGTCCGTTATCCCGAATCATACAACAACCCCTCATGGTGAAAAAAACGATTTGCCCGGTTTGGCGGGAATATCCCGCCACTCAACAATCCGCCACTCCCATTCCTTGGCTACGATAAAATTGGAAGTGCCGGTTTCCGCGGGCGCCGTACCCTGCATCCCCTCCGGCATCACCGTATAAGCCAGATCGCTGAGAAATATCGTGTCGTTTCTTTTCCACCATCGCCCGCCTTCCCAGGCTACCTGAACCAACGGATATTGCCTCTGTATCTGCTGCAGGCGAAGAATAAGCTGGCTTTTTCCGTAGACACCGGAGTTGATGTCTTCGTACAGCACCCGCTCCTCAAAAAGGTCTTCATACCGGAGCCTGGTAAATCGTTCCGGCGTACCATCCATTATCGACGCGAAATTGAGCGGATCGACCCGGCCCGGATCAACGGGCCATTCGGATTCCCGGGGGGAGAAAAGGCTGCATCCGGAATACAACAGCATGCCCGTAAGCGCCGTCACGACCATAAGCCCTGACGCACGCCACGAATGCGTCTCTTTTACCATAATGCCGTCCCCAGAATGGAAATATCCCAGTTTTTCCTGAATTGAAATCGGTCATCACTTTTTGTCAATATCATTCGCGTAACGCGGCCCCTGAGAGAAAACCTCCGGTACCTGCCCCGGAATTCGGTGTACGGCTCAATAATATACCCCCGGTTATAATTGGTGTTTACATACCTGTTCTCATCGAACCTGAGATCGAAAATTTCCCTGAACAGGCATCCGCCCTCTATCCGCAGGGCACTCCTGACCATCGCGCATCCGGCTTCAAGGGTGTAATCGATCGTTTTGTTTTCAATCGCATAATACCCGCTCTTATCTTTAAGCGAATCATCCTTCCGGTACTCCCGCCCATACCACCTGCCGTTGTCATACACATTCTCCGCCCATCTGCCGAGGATCTCCCACCCCTCGCCCACCTTCCCTACGACGGTCAGGAGCGAGGAGAGCCTGCGCTGATAGGGGGGCGGATCAAAAGGATCGCGGTGCATGCTCTTATAAATATACTCGGAAACTTCGGCGTCCGCAGAGAGCCGCTCATCAAGGGTGATACGGTCCGTCGGGCGATAGGTCATGTTCAATCCCAGCCGATATCCTTTATCGGTGATGTTGTTCGCGCTCTTCTCTTTTTTCAGGTAATTGAGCATATAGGTTGAATACACGCCATAGAATTCCGCGTCCAGGCCGTGAAAGTCGCCGACCGCGATCCCGGCGCGATTGTTTATGGTTATGCGGTCGTTATCTTCACTGCTGCGTATCGTGCCGGTATCGGAAGCCCCCGGCCGGTAACTGAACGTATGGGTCCTTGAATCACGAAATGCGGCGAGCGTATAGCTCATCAGCATGCCGCTGGGCAGCGTGATCACGATACGGTGGTCCGATGTCGCGAAGTATTTGTTTTGGTCAAGCAGCTTGACGTTGAGGCTGTCCGTCAACTTTTTCTGCTCTTCGGGGCTGAGAAACGGCAGATTGAGCGCGGAATTCGAGAGGTCGCTTTTAAAGAGCCATGTCTCCGCGCCCCAGGAAAATTTCAGACCTCCCTGATAGACAATTGGAAAATCCGGATTGGTACCCAGTTGGAACGTGAGTGATTGAAGACCCTGCCTGACATCGCTCAGGACCGACATGATCGTCGGATACGCGACCGAATTTTCGGCATAGGCGTAGATCACCGAGGGCCTGAAACC
>JAFGOU010000507.1 GCA_016926315.1 Chitinispirillaceae bacterium | reverse complement strand
TCGCCGCAGATGATGAGGTTCGTGACCGTTGGACCCACGTGAACGACCACGTACGCCAGCCCGAGCGCGCAGGACTCCTGGGACAGATGAAAGGCGTTGGCGATCGCCAGGGGCAGCACGTCGACGATATAGGGCTTTATGCCGAGCCGCTCCATCAGGTTGACATGCCGGGTCAGCATGATGCTCGGCACCGCCGTGACTATGAACTGGTTAAGATCGTCTTTTTTGGTGTCGGGGATGAGCTGGTAGTCGATCGAAGCGCCGGCGACCTCGAAAGGCAGGTTCTTTTTTATCTCGATCCGCAGGGCGCCCTTCATCTCCTCTTCCGGGAGTTTTTTAAACGGCATCTGCGCGACATACACCTGCTTGCCCGCCAGGCAGGTCACCACCCGGTCACTCGGGCTGACCGTGATTTTTTCCCTTATTTTTTTCATGCCGCCGCTGATGTTGTCGTCGTTGGTAAAGTCGCCGTAGAGCTCGGAAAGCCCGAGCACCTTGACCGAGGTCCGCGAGCCGGAACGCACGAGGTTGAGCTTCGCCGCGCGGATGCTCATGGTATCGAACTCGATGCCAATGGAGGTGATAAGGGTCTTTGCCATGGTGGCTCCGTTAAATGCACCGCACCCCCGGCAGCGCGCCGGGGAAAAGTAACACTCTTAAAATAGTAATTTTACCGTTATGGAGGGAAAAAGAAAAGAGGAGAATGAATGGAGTGGAGAAGGGGGAGGTACAGGGTACCTGTTGCGGTTTTCAGTTCCAATCTACAATGCTTCGACTACGCTGCACTGGTCTGCAATTGACCGGATAGGCTGCGCCCCTTATGGTGCCGACTACCGGTCATCATTTCCCGTGCCCGCCTTTGCCGTAGCCGGCTTCGGCAGAGGCAGGCAATTCTGGACCCAACGCTTCGACTCTCAAAACGGGAAAGTGTGGCATGGCCTTCAGGCCATGGTCAGGCAGGATCCCCGTTACCCGCCGCTCATATCCACTCAGTCAACCTGCCAAAAAATTCCCGCCAGGGCAGCACCGAAACATGGTTGATGTGGTATTCGTGTGGCGCGGTTGAGACCACCACGAGCGGGGTCTCCGGAACGTCTTCGTGAAATGAACGCAGCCCGGAGCAGTCGGCGCCGGCGACCGAGGGAATGGATTTGATTTCGGCAGCGACACGTATGGCGCCGTGTTTCTCGATGACCAGGTCAACCTCTGCGCCATTACTGGTGCGCCAGAAAAACATGCGTGCTTCGGACATGGCGTAATGGATGGCCCTGAAAACTTCGCAGATGATAAATTGTTCAAACAACCGGCCGCGGACCGACGGGTCAGGCGGCGCGGAGAGCCTGCGGTTGACGGCAGTGGTGACACCCGTATCGAAAAGATAGAATTTCGGGTGGGTGCTCAGCCGTTTTCTCAGGCTTTTGTCCCACGGTTGCAGCGAAAACCCCACCAGCGTGTCTTCAAGAATTTCAAAGTAGCTTTCGACGCTTTTCTGGGAGAGTTTGCACTCCCGGCCGATGGCGGTACAGTTGACCAGTTCGCCGCATTGTGAAGCGGCCACATCGAGAAAACGGGAAAATCCCGAAAGATTTCGTGCAATGCCTTCGGCTTTGATCTCCTCGCGCAGATAGGTTTCCACATAGGCGGAGAGTATAAAAGGTTTTTCCGATTCATCCTTGTCGTAAAGCGACGGCAGGGTGCCGTAGCGCAGCGCGGTATCGAGGTCAAAATGATCGCCGAGTTCGTCCCAGGTCAGGGGGAAGAGGTGACAGGAGGCAGCTCTTCCGGCAAGCATGTCGGTCCCACCCCGTTTTAGTTTCCGGGCGCTCGATCCGGTGAGAACAAACCGGATTTCGGGAAAACGCGCCATCAGATAATGCACCTCGGTTAAAAGCGATGGTATGCGCTGGACTTCGTCAATGATAATGGTTTCAACCGATCCCTGCGTGATTTTTACTTCGGCTTCACGGCGGAACAGGTCTGGGGTTTTTAAATAGGCAAGATACACATCGCTCTGGAGCAGGTCCACCTTCCAGAAAGCTGTCCTGACCAGGGAACTGATAAAAACGCTTTTTCCTGTCTGACGCGGGCCTAACAGGAAAAAAGAGAGTTTTTCAGGAATTACCAGTTTTCTTGGTACCATGATTCTATTTTACCATGCAGATTAGTATTAACATAGCTGTTTTTAGGGGGAAAGACAAGAAAAAAGCATTACCCTGCCCAGTACTTGCCACACCGACTGGTGCCAGATCCCCGTTGCCTGACCCTCAAAACGGAAGCGTGTAAGGAGAAGACGCGCTGATATACACGGCAGTATCGCTTTCCTTATACTTTTTTAACCCGGATTATTCATGAATCTTGTTGAAGAGTTGAAAAAATCCCATGAAACAAATACCATTTCACCGCGGAGGCCTGTGCTGAGCCTGTCGAAATACGCAGGGTGCGCAGAGAAAAAATGAGGATGACCAAAATCAAAACAATGCATTTCCTCCGCGTCCTCGGCGTCTCTGCGGTGAAACTTAGTTGGAGTTTATGAATAAAGCGGGTTAAATGGTATTCCGCTCACTCCATCCGCTGATACGCAGCACCCACAGGCCGCTTGTCGTGGTCTGACGGGGATAGGCCGGAGGCTGGAGCCCGAAGTTGAGCATGCGGTTGTCATAGGCAATGGACTGGGTTCCATTACATCCCCCGTTTACGATGCCATGCCATCCGCTTGCCGCAGGCCGGTATCCGCCGAGGATACGGTTGCCGAAAAGGTTATAATTGTAAAGAACCGGCGTACAGAGATCCCAGTATTCACAGCCCATTTCGGTTCTGGTCGTGAACGTGGTCCTGGCCGCATTGGTCGCGTAACTGACATTCGCGGTTCCGGTTGCTATGATCGAGGCGCTGATGTGCATGGTGGTATTGTTGGTGATCCGGTCCGAGACATTTTGAATGACCGGAGCCGGGTCATACCGGAAATATTTTTTCCAGGAGTTGTTGAACCTGATATGCTTGCCCGGAGCGAGCCCGATGATGTTGTCGATATTATTGGGATTGTTGAGAGAACCGGTGGCGGGATTGTAATCACTCGTTACAATATTGCCGACCGGTACGATGCTTTTCCCCGGGGCCGTTGTAATAGTGACCCTGCCGGTGGTTACGCCATAGACATTCAGGTTTGCCGTGCTGCAGAATATCTGACCGTCGATGTTATACGTTCTTGTTCGCAGTGTGGTCCCCTGTTTGAATTGATACGTTGCGGAAGTACCGTTAAGAATGAGCGTAGGACGATAGTTCGTCGCTTCCTCGCCCTCGTCATCGGTAACATAACCTGAAGGGGGCAATCGAATTTTATTGGAAATGGAGGGATCGGCAAGAATGGCCGTGGCGTTGAGTTCCCCTGCAGGCAGGGCGATCTGGGCCACGTTTGAGGTGTAGCGGTCGTGGAAAATCTGGTCAAGCTTATCCGGTGTTACCTCTGTTGTCCAGTCAGCCCACACGCCGGCATTGTAATTATGGCCGGTTGTCGGGCTTATTCCGTAATTTTTTGTATAATTGGCAATGATTGTCGGATCGGTCGGCGTGGCAACCGTGACAAGTCCGTTGGTAAAGGTAACCGGTCCTGCTCCGCCGGGTTTGGCGCCATCGGAGAGTTTGAGAAAGCAATTGTTCATGTGAAAACGGCCGTTGAAGGTACGATTATAGAACCCTCCCCAGTCGGCGATGGTGGGAAACTGTTTCCACTGGCCTGTCACATAATGAGTATAATCGGGTTGGTAGGTGTTATAAAAATTACTGTAGGTTCCAAAGCTCTGCACATGGATATTTCCAATGGCAATCTGTTTTTTGAACGTGGCAGCGGTCTTCAACTGTCCGCCCGATGGGTCCCTATACACCGCGGAGGTGATTGACGCCAAAGGTCCGGGTGAAAATTGTACGCTAACGTAGACATCCATCGTATTGATGGAAGGGTCGATCGGCAGCGTTCCGAAAGGATAGGCAAGGTCGCTGCGAGGGTTAAGTTGCGGGAAATTCGCCGGATTCCTGAGCCAGCGGGCTGCCATCCATACGCCGGATTCCGCGGCGTTAAATGCCTGTTCGTTTTTTATGGCCTCGGTGGCGTTGTTAAAGCTGCTGGTCGTGATCTGCATGAAACTGAAACCGGCAAGAGCGATGATCATCGACATCGCGATTGCACTGACCAGGATGGACCCTTTTTCACCCGCCCTTGCGGCGTTTTGGTGGATGTTCAGTTTCTGCATAGAAATACCTCCTGCTTTGAGAATGCGGTATCGGTGATCGAAAGTAACGTGGAGAACACGCTGATATTGACGGTCAGCCATTTTCTGTCTCCGCTGAGCGAAAAACCGCTGGACTCCGTCACCTTGACGTCGCTGGAACCGACGCTGAAGTTTTTCCAGTCGTGAATGGTGAGGTCGTATTCCCTGAGCGTTGTGCCGGTGATTTGGTAGCCGCCGATCATTCCCGTGTTGTTGGGGCCGAACACCCAGACCGTTTTTGTATGCGGTACCGGCGCAGCGTTCTCCGAAGGAGGCCAGCTCTCGCCGGCACCGCTGCCGTCAAGAACCGCATTGGCATACCGCGTTTTCTGGCCAATCTGCGATACCACGGTTTCGTATTGCATCTGTATTCTGGTATTGACCGCGCCGTTTGAAACCGCCTGGCCGTTCATTTGAAAAATGGTTAACATGACGGCCGCAATTATTACGGTCAAGGCGGCGACGACGATGCCTTCTACCAGGGTGAAACCCCGTTCGGAAATTATTCGCGTTGTACGTCCGCTATCCATTTGCTGGTGCTCACCGTCTCGTTTTGGTTGCTGTTCAGTTCTCTCCAGGTCACCGTGGCCGTAATGACGCGGTGCGGCAGAGACGTACCGTTGATTAATGCCTGTTCATTGCCTATGACAACCGATAAGGTGCCCTGAATAGTGTTGTCGATCGGGACCGACTGGTTCGCCGGAGCGGTCAGGTTGGCATAGTTTTCCGGCTGGTACCGCGGGTTTTCAAGAGTCCGCTGGACAATGCCGTGCGCCGTCCGGTAGTGTTTGTCAAGCGCTATAACCTCCTGTCCCTTACGGACCATGGCAACCGTTGCAAAGAGCGACAGGGAGATGACCGCCGCTGCCACGAGGAGTTCGACAAGGGTGAAGCCTTTTGCGTTTTTGTGCATAGCACCCTTTCCCCTTTGCAGGCCTGCGAGCTGAAACCGCTGTTTTTTCCCCTGCCCTTTGCGGGCCGGCGGTGCGACTGGAGATGCGGAAACCTATATTGATTATACATCTTTCTTCCCGCTGAAGCAACATTCATTAAAGCGATAAAACCGGCGGTTTTTGGAGCATTTCCCGTTTACGGAGAAACCACGCTCGCGGCAGGGTGTCTGGAGGGGTCTGGAGCGTCTTGGTGGTGATGGTTGTCGCCGGGTGCCCGGACGGTGAGACCCGGAACAAACATACCGATGTCCTGAAAACACGGTCCGGGGGACCGTGCCACACGATCTGTTTGTACATCAGGTTATACGGGCGACCCGTCCGTGCCATACGATCTGTTTGTGCTACAGATCACACCGGATACCTGTCCGAAACAAACACCGTGTGCCACGGTCCCCTGGACCGTGCTCTTAAACCCGAAACAGCAACGATCTCTTACGAGATACCCAATCTCTGATAGTGCGGATTCGGCATGGCAACAGGCATGGTAAAAGTGTCCGGAAGTACACCATCCTTATGTGCCCTTGCATAGGCCGAAGACCACGACCAATCTTCCGGGGTAACGGCAAGGCGTGACCGCACCGGATTTGCCTCTATGTAGGTAACCGAATCATGTATTGCCTTGGGATTCCACATATTACGGTCAAATCCACCCCCTTTTTGCCAAAAAACAAATTGTTTCACCCCCTCCTCGGGCATCAGGAAAGAATCGTGTTTGGAGCGGTCATGTTCAAAGAGGTATTTCCGGTACTTTTTTGCCATGACGCCCTTCATGCCGCTTTCAATTTTACCGATGTCATAGTCATGATTCAAAGGCCAGATGAGAAGGTGAACATGGTGCGGCATCAGCACATATGCCCAAAGCTTAAAATTATACAGTACCCTTGTCCTTTCGATTTCTGTTAAAAAATACCGGCAGGCAACATCGTCGTCGAAATAGCGCTGTCGACGGAAACAGGAAAAGGTAAGCTCATGGGCATGGCCTGGGGTATTGTAATGATGCAATTTCTTATGAGGTTTGCCGGCTGGCATCGGAGTCCGCCTTCCATGAATGCCTTAAGAGGACAGGTTGCTGTTTTAAAAAAAGAAAATAATGGATGGAACAAGCTGAAATCGATTGTGTCAATCTTGATTTGTTTTACGGGTGCTCTGAAAAACACGGGCTGCCTGTCGGTGTCCTGAAAACACGGTCCGGGGGACCGTGCCACACGATCTGTTTGTGCATCAGGTCATACGCGTTACCGGTCTGAATTGAATGATTCTGTTATGGGTATATGCAATGCCGGCCCTACGTTCCTGAAACAAACAGGTGGAAAGCATGCAGGATATTTGTCAGAGGTATGTGTCTCTGGCACAAATTTTTGCCACATCCACCCGTTGTCATTGAGTGCCGTAGGCACGACATGGTTGTAGAGTTAAAAAACAACCAGAATCCGAGGTCCGTAGGACCGGCATGGGG